>NZ_SDPL01000490.1 GCF_004135055.1 Agromyces binzhouensis
CGCGGCGGGCGAGCGCTCATGCGGCGCCTCCCGTGCGGTGCGCGGCGGCGACCGTCGCGAGTCGGCTCCGCACCGCGTCGCGCAGCGTATCGGGCGCGATGACGCGCACCTCCGGTCCGTAGGAGGCGAGCTCGTCGGCGAAGACGACCTCATCGGTGTAGTGCAGTCGGATGACCCCGGCGTCGTCGTCGACCTCCACCGCGCGCTTGCCGAGCCGCACCTCCGCATCGGACCCGGCGCTCACGACGAGGTCGGCGGTGTTGGCTAGCCGCAGCGCCTGCAGGTCGGCGAGCACGCGATCCTGCACGTCGGCGGGCGGCGCGTCGAACGGCGCGCCCGTCAGCGCCTTCACGTCGCCGACGATCCGCGAGAGGAGGAACGTCCGCGGCGCCGCCGCGTCGACGTCGCGCCCGTGGAGGTGCCAGCGGCCCTCGTGGAGGACCACCGCGTAGGGCTCGACGGTGCGCAGGCGAGGCGCCTGCTCGCCCGGCTTGAGGTAGTGGAAGCGGACGCGCTGCCGCCGGTCGAGCGCCTGCCGGAGCGGTTCGAACGCGGCATCCCGCACCCGCAGCCGCGGCGCGTAGCCGATGACGGGTTCGCGCGGCTCGATGCCGAGCGAGCGGAGCTTCGTGAGCGCGCGCTGCGAGTCGGCCGAGAGCGAGGCCTCGCGCCACACCTCGGCCGCGAGGCCGAGGAGCGCGAGCTCGTCGGGCGTGAACCGCACGTCGACGGGCAGGTCGTACTCGCCCTTCGGGATGCGGTACCGCAGCGCCTGGTTGTCACCGGGACGATCCGGGGACTCGACCGTCTCGAGCGGGATGCCGAGGTCGCGGATGTCGTCCTTGTCGCGCTCGAACTGACGCTCGAGGTTCGCATTCCCGCCGCGCGGGTCGTACCGCTCGGCGTAGCCGCGCACCGTCGACAGGATCTCGGACTTCAGCAGTCCGGTCTCGGTCGCGAGCAGCGCGAGGACGAGGCTGAACAGCCGGTCCTCGACCGGGATCCGAGACTCCCCCGCAGGCTTGGATGACGCCACGTCAGCGATCATACTGAAGCGCCCGCGGCGGCACGGCGGCCGCCCGGCCTCACACCACGCCGAGGATGTCGATGACGAAGAACAGCGTCGAACCGGCGGGGATGCCGGCCTGCTCGGCGTCGCCGTAGCCGTCCTCCGGGGCGATCACGACGCCGACCTGCGAGCCGACCTGCTGGCCGATGAGCGCCTCGGCGAAGCCCGGGATCACCTGCGAGCCGGAACCCTCGCTCACGACGAACGACGCGGGTGCACCGCTCTCCCAGCTCGAGTCGAACACCTCGTTGTCGTCCCAGAGCACGCCCGTGTAGTGCACGACGACCCGGTCGCCGTCCTCGACGGTCTCGCCGGAACCCTGCTTCAGCACCTCGACCTCGGTCGTCTCGAACGGCTCGTCGTCCGGCACGGTGATGCCGGGGCGGCCGTCGGGCGCGGTGACGACGGCAGGGAAGCCGTCGCGCGTGATGCGCGGGGATCCGTTCGCCCTGGGCAGGAACGCCTCCTGCACGTCGAAGATGACGACGATGCTGTCGTCGGCGCCGATCCCGAGCCCCGCGTTGCCCGCCTCGCCGAAGCCGTCGGCCGGCGGGATGACGACGGCGACGCGCGACCCCTCGCGCGCGCAGCTCAGCCCGGTGCGCAGGCCCGTCAGCGTGTTCGCCCCGAGCACGACCGGCAGCGGGTCCTGGCCGCCGAAGCCCTGGGGCGCCTGGATCTCCTCGCCCGTCGTGCCGTTGTAGACCGCGAGCCCGACGAGCGCCTGCTGGCCGTCGACCAGGTAGTCGCCCGTGCCCTCGATGAGTTCGGTGCACTGCGTCGTGTCGGGCACGAGCGGGGTCGGGAAGTCGACGCGCGGCGTCTCGCCGAAGTCGCCGCGGACCTCGACGAGGTCGGACGACCCGCCGGGCTCGGCCTGCGGCGCGGGCGCCGAGGCGCAGCCGGTCAGGGCGAGGGCGACGGCGGTCGCGGTGGC
>NZ_SDPL01000491.1 GCF_004135055.1 Agromyces binzhouensis
GAGCGCCTGCCCGAGGCTCGCCCGCAGGCCGCGCACGCGGCCGCCCGTCGCGCGACGGTCTCGGCCGCGTTCCCCGGGCAGCGACTCGTGATCCCCGCCGGCGACATGAAGCAGCGCGCGAACGACACCGACTACCCGTTCCGCGCGCACTCCGCGTTCGCGCACCTGACCGGCTGGGGCTCGGACTCCGAGCCGGGCGCCGTGCTCGTGCTCGAACCCGCCGGCGACGGCGGTCACGAGGCGACCGTCTACTTCCGCGAGCGCGCCGGGCGCGACAGCGAGGAGTTCTACGCCAATCCCGCCATCGGCGAGTTCTGGATCGGCCCGCGCCCCTCGCTCGCGCACGTCGCCGCCGACCTGCAGCTCGGTACGCGCGGCATCGCCGACTTCGACTCGGTCGTGAACTCGGTCGACACCGCGACGCTCGTCGTCCGCGAGGCCGACGCCGCGATCACCGAGCGCATCGACCACGCCCGCCTGCGCTTCGCCGCCGAGGAGGCGCTGTCGACGAACGCGTCCGACGCACCGTTCAGCCTCGAGGTGAACTCCGAGCACGAGCCCGACGCCGAGCTCGCGCGCGTGCTCTCCGAGCTGCGCCTCGTGAAGGACGACTTCGAGGTCGCGGAGCTCCGCGCCGCGGTCGACGCGACCGAGCGCGGCTTCGCCGAGGTGCTCGCCGAGCTGCCGCGCATCACGAGCGAGGTGCGCGGCGAGCGCGTCATCGAGGGCGTCTTCGCCACGCGCGCCCGCCTCGACGGCAACGACGTCGGCTACGCCTCGATCGCCGCGGCCGGCCCGCACGCGACCATCCTGCACTGGACCCGCAACGACGGCGCCGTCGTCCCCGGCGACCTGGTGCTGCTCGACGCGGGCGTCGAGATGGACAGCTACTACACGGCCGACATCACGCGCACGTTCCCGGTGAACGGCACCTTCTCGCCGGTGCAGCGCCGGGTCTACGAGGCCGTGCTCGAGGCGGCGGATGCCGCGTTCCGCATCGTGCGCCCCGGCGTCGTCTTCCGCGAGATCCACGCCGCCGCGATGGAGGTCATCGCGAAGCGGACCGCCGAGTGGGGCTTCCTCCCGGTGTCGGCGGAGGAGTCGTTGCAGCCCGAGAACCAGTTCCACCGCCGCTACATGGTGCACGGCACGAGCCACCACCTGGGCCTCGACGTGCACGACTGCGCCGAGGCTCGCCGGTCGATGTACATGGACGGCGTGCTCGAGCCGGGCATGGTCTTCACCATCGAGCCGGGCCTCTACTTCCAGGCCGACGACCTCACCGTCCCCGAGGAGTTCCGCGGGATCGGCGTGCGCATCGAGGACGACATCCTCGTGACGGCCGACGGCGCCGAGAACCTCTCGGCGGGCATCCCCCGCACGGCCGACGAGGTCGAGGCCTGGGTGCGCGGCGCCCGGCGCTGACGCCGCTCGGCGGAGGGCTCACTCAGGCGGCTCGTGCGGCGCGGCGCGCCTTCCACCAGGCCCAGAAGCGGTCGAGCATGCGCTTGACCCACGCCGCCAGCCGGCGTGCCCAGGCGAACTCGGTGCCGAGGATGGCGAGGCCGAGGAACACGACGAGCCATCCGGGCCCGGGGAGCGGCACGAGCGCCAGGCCCGCGACGGCGATCACGCCGCCGAGCACGCCCACGCCGATGCGGTAGGCGAAGCGCAGGCGGGGGTGGCGGTCGATCCGGCGACGGATGCCGCGCAGCCACCGTCGCACGGGACGGTCGGGCCGTTCGGCGGCGGCGATCTCCGCGCGCACCGTCTGCTCGAGCGGCGTCGGACCGCTCTCGGGGCCGGTGGTGCTGCGCATGATCGTCACGGTAGGCGCCCACGCTGGGAGTCGCCGGTGCATCCGTCGCACGCGGTCGCCGGTCGCCCGGCTAGTCCTCGCCGCGCTCGCGCTCGGCGCGGCGGCGGGCATCCTGCGCCTCGCCGTAGGTGAGCGGGCGGGAGGGGTCGATCTCCCGCGCCTCGGGCTCGGACCCGCTCGCGGGCG
>NZ_SDPL01000492.1 GCF_004135055.1 Agromyces binzhouensis
GTGCTCCGGAGTTCTCTTCGGGCCAGGGCCTAAGCCGCGCCAGGCGAGGGACGGACATTCATGGCGAATGGCGGCCGTTCTTCTCGTTCTGCCAGCGGGCCCCTCGTCTCTCCACCCCATCCGTCTGCCGGTGGTGTGTGGAAGGCAGGGGTGCGGCTCTCCGGCCCGAGCGCTGCCCCGCGCGCACTTTTCTCAGTGGTTCGCGTGGTCCTTGTGGATGTGTGAGGCGCCCGGTTGTGCCCTCACGTGTTTCACTTTGGTCGTGTCTCGCTTGACCATGTTCCCAGAGTCGGTGGATGTGGCCGGTGGCGTTGCATACCCTTCCCGTCTGGTGTGTGCACGCGCTGTTTCTTGTAAGCGTCGAGGTGCTCCTGGAGCGTTCCAGGTTTGTCTCCTAGGTGCCTGCTTCTGAGCTGGTGGTGGCGCTCCCCATTCCCTGGTGTGCCTCCGGTGCTCCGTCTGGCTGTGTGCCTTCCCGTTTGTGTCTGAGAAGCCCGTGAGAGGGGGGTCGAGGAGAGAAGGAGGGGCAAGACCCCCCTTCTTCGTCGGGTGAGCGCCCACCCCGCGCACTAGTACGCCTGTGCGTAGGGCTGGTGCTGAGCGGTCGCGGCTGGCCTTGGAAAGTTTCTCGAGAGACTCATGGCTTTCCCGTGGGGAGCTTTGAGAGGCCTGGCTTTCGGGGGGGACCGGTTGCAGGGTCTCCCCTGTCCGCGGATGCTCAGAATGCCCTTGGAAGAGAACCTTCCTGTTGCCGCAGACCCCCCCGCGCGGTCGCCCGCGTGTTGGTCTTCTGGTTTCCCTGTGTGCTCGTCGCATGCATCCTCTCTCGGTGGCCGGGGCTCGTCGGGGTTTTGGGTCCGTCCCGCCCTCAGTGAGAAAGTTTCCTTCTCTAGCTATCTTCCGGAAAGGGTGCGGGCTTCTTACGGTCTCGAGGGGTCTCTCCCGAATGGTCCCCTGGAGGGCTCGCCCCCTGACCGCCTCCCGCGCGCGCAGCGTTTGCTCTCTCGTCTACCGCGGCCCGCGCCTCCCCGCTCCGAGTTCGGGGAGGGATCACGCGGGGCAGAGCCTGTCTGTCGTCCTGCCGTTGCTGCGGAGCCATGTGGCTCCGGTTGTGTGGTGGTGGCTGGGGAGAGGGCTCCGTGCACACCCCCGCGTGCGCGGTACTTTCCTCCCCTCCTGAGGGCCGCCGTGCGGGACGGGGTGTGGGTAGGCGACGGTGGGCTCCCGGGTCCCCACCCGTCTTCCCGTGCCTCACCCGTGCCTTCCGTCGCGTGCGTCCCTCTCGCTCGCGTCCACGACTTTGGCCGCTCCCGCGACGCGGGCCTGCGCCGCGCGTGGTGCGTGCTGTGTGCTTCTCGGGCTGTGTGGTTGTGTCGCCTCGCCCCCCCCTTCCCGCGGCAGCGTTCCCACGGCTGGCGAAATCGCGGGAGTCCTCCTTCCCCTCCTCGGGGTCGAGAGGGTCCGTGTCTGGCGTTGATTGATCTCGCTCTCGGGGACGGGACCGTTCTGTGGGAGAACGGCTGTTGGCCGCGTCCGGCGCGACGTCGGACGTGGGGACCCACTGCCGCTCGGGGGTCTTCGTCGGTAGGCATCGGTGTGTCGGCATCGGTCTCTCTCTCGTGTCGGTGTCGCCTCCTCGGGCTCCCGGGGGGCCGTCGTGTTTCGGGTCGGCTCGGCGCTGCAGGTGTGGTGGGACTGCTCAGGGGAGTGGTGCAGTGTGATTCCCGCCGGTTTTGCCTCGCGTGCCCTGACCGGTCCGACGCCCGAGCGGTCTCTCGGTCCCTTGTGAGGACCCCCTTCCGGGAGGGGCCCGTTTCGGCCGCCCTTGCCGTCGTCGCCGGCCCTCGTTCTGCTGTGTCGTTCCCCCCTCCCCGCTCGCCGCAGCCGGTCTTTTTTTTCTCTCTCCCCCCCTCTCCCCTGACTGACCCGTGGCCGTGCTGTCGGACCCCCCGCATGGGGGGCGGCCGGGCCCGTCCGCGTCCGGGCGGTCC
>NZ_SDPL01000493.1 GCF_004135055.1 Agromyces binzhouensis
GGCCGCCGCCGCGGCGGGCGCGGCCGTCGCCGGACTGGCGGCAGGGGTCGGCGCCGAGGCGCTCATCGTCGCGATCGGCGTCGTCTGGATCGCGTCGGGCGCGATGCTCCTCGCCTATCCGAGGGGCGCCCCCGCCATCGACGGCGGCTGATCCGCCGCCCCCTACTGCGGGACGTTGGTGAAGATCACGTCCTCGTACTCGAACGACGGCGCCGTCTGCATCGTGAGCGAACCGGGGTCGGCGACCGACCACGCCTCGTTCCAGGTGATGGACTCACCGGGCAGGATCGCCGTGGTCGGCGGGATGCCGACCTGCCCGCCCTCTGCGCCGACGTCGAAGATCCGCGAGGCCTCCGTGCCGCCGGACGAGAGCTGGGAGAACACGACGGGTTGCACGTTCTCGCCGGAGTCGTTCTGGATCGTGAGCGTGAAGACGAGGTTCACGGCCTGGTCGTCGCCCGCCGAGATGTCGGACGGCGTGAACGGCTCGGGCCCCGAGACCGTCATCGAGACGCCGTTGCTCCACACCATGGTCTCCCCGAACTCGAGCACCTGGCCCTCGCCGGCCTCATCGCCGGCCTCCTCGCCGGGTTCCTCGCTCGCGGGTCCGGTCGGCTCCCCGAACTCCTCCTCGAGCTGTCGGTCGATCTCGTCCTGGATCACGCCCGAGTCGACGATCTGCCCGAACACGCCGAGCGCGACGACCGCGAACACGATCGTCCCGATGATCCCGCCGACGACCGAGAGGATCAGGCCCGTGATGGCGGGCCACTTCCGCCCCTTGAGGAAGAGGGCGATGATGGCGAGCACGAACGCGATCGGCAGCAGGACGAGCCCGACGACCTGCACGAACGGGATGCACGCGAAGACGAACCCGATCGCCGCGATCACGAGTGCGACGATGCCGAGGACGTTCGTGCCGCCCGGCTCGGGCGGAGTCCCGGGGGCGCCCGGGGCGCCGCCGTAGGCCGCGTATGCCGAGGAGTCGGCGGGCGGTGCGCCGCCGGCTGCGCCGGGACCGCTCGTCGGCAGTCCCGCGAACGGCGTCGTGTCCGCGTACGGCGACGACCCCGGCGACGCGTCTGCGCCGAGCGCCGCGCTGTCGTAGGGCCGTGTCGCATCCTGCGCACCGGGCAGCGGTGCCGTGTGCTCGGTCCACTGCGTCCCGTCCCAGTACCGCTGCTGCCCGCGCCCGTCGTCGTACCAGCCCGGAGGCGCGCTCGTCGGATCGCTCATGGTCGCGATGATGGCAGCACCCCGGGGCATCCGCTCGGGTACTAAGCCCCACGAACCCTGTCGTGGGCCGAGGGGCGAGCGGATGCCGCGGGCGACTCAGACGCCCAGCTCGAGGTCGGCGATGCGCACCGGCTCGCCGGTCTCGAGCGACCGGTTCCCGGCGATGCCGACCGACACCGCGCGCACGCCGTCGGCGTAGCCGGCGACCCTCCCGAGGGGCGCGTCGTCCGTCACGCGGTCGAAGAGGTGCTGCAGCAGGTAGGCGTCGCCGCCGCCGTGGCTCCCGATGCCCTCCGGGATCGGCACGACCTCGGCGCCCTCCCAGTGCCGCTGCAGCACGAGCCGCTCGCTGTCGGGTCGCACAGCGTCGACGGCCGAGTGGTCGGGGTGCATGCTCGGGTCCACGACGACTCGGCCGTCCTCGCCGACCAGCACGGCACCGCGCTCGACCACCTCGAGCTCGGCGCGCCCCTTCGTGCCGTTCACGGTGACGCGATAACCCTCCCAGGGGGCGTGCGCGTTCAGCGAGTAGCTGAGCGTCGCGCCGGAGTCGTAGTCGACGAGTGCGGCCAGGTTGTCCTCGATCGTGATGCCCGGGTCGAACACGTCGCGATCGCGCAGGTAGCCGTCGTGGTGCTCCTGGTCGAGGTAGAGCTCCTTCAGGCGCGCATCGGCGGCGAGGTCGAGCGCGAACGGCCCGCCCGCTGCGCCGGCGCCGGTGCCGCGGGCGGGTCGCTCGCCGAGTCCCC
>NZ_SDPL01000494.1 GCF_004135055.1 Agromyces binzhouensis
GAACTCCTCGGCACCGCGCCGGCCGCGCGGTTCGACGCGGCGGCCCTGCGACGCGGCGCCGAGGCGAACGCGGCCCTGCTCGAGTCATCCGTCGACTGGCTCGACCCGCTCGCCGACCTGCTCACCGGGCCCGACGGCACCTGGACGCTGGCCCCCGCCGAGCGCCTGTCGAGCGCGCAGCAGTCGGCGCTCATGCTGCGCGAGGTCCCGCGCCTCGCCGCCTTCGCATCGGAGACCGGCGACTGGTCGCACGTCGACGTCTACCTCACCAAGACGCAGGACTACCGGGCGCTCGTCTACGCGGGATCCGCGTGGGACGCGCAGGCGCTCGACTGGATGCACCAGCGCGGCTCGCGGTTCGCCGCGGTCGGCGGCCACCTCGACGGCGCCGAACTCGCCGTGCGGTATCCGGGCGACGACGATCCGACGGTGGCCGCCCTCGCCGACACCCTCCTCGGCGAGCTCGTCGCGGATCGACGCCTGACGGCGCGGTCATCGCACGCGCGGCCGGTCGGCTGACGGGTCGGGGCCGACCGTGCGCACCGCGCGTGCGCCGCCCCGGGACTCGGCTCACTCGACGAGCAGGCTCAGGAGGGGGCGCAGGCGCACCCACGGCCACGCCTCCTCGGTGTTCGAGAGCAGCACGACCGCGCGCCCGGCGCTCGGATCGACCAGGACGGCGGCGGTGAAGCCCTCGGCGGACCCGATGATGTAGTCGACCCCGTCGTCGCCGGCGTCGATCCGCTCCCAGAAGTAGCCGACGCGGATCTGCGGCCACCGGGTGTCGGCAACCGGCTCGAGCGCGGCGCTCCCGGCGAACGGCCCGTCGAGGACCGATCGGGCGAGGGCCACGCCGTCGTCGATCGTCGCCGCGACCCCGGTCGCGGGCGCATACGCCCCGCTGCCTCGCGGCGCCACGCGCTCGCCGCGCCACTCGTGACCCTGCGCGAGGTCGTCGGGGAGGAGGTCGCCGGACTCCACCACGACCGCGCCCGTCATCCCGGCGGGCTCGAGGACGCGTTCGGCGAGGAGGTCCGAGAAGCGAGTGCCCGACGCCGCGGCGATCGCCTGCCCGACGAGCGCGGCGTCGAAGTCGCTCGGGTTGTACTCGAGCTCGGGCACGAGGTCGAGCGCGGCCACCCGGGCGAGCATCGCGTCGAGGCCGCCCCGGTCCGGCACCGCCTCGCCGTCGACGGCTCCGGCCTGGAACGCCTCCGGCCCGAGCGGGTCCTGCGGGAGGTTCGAACGGTGCGTCGCGAGGGCGCCGAGCGTCAGTCCGGCGGCAGGCGCGTCGCCGAGGTCGAGGTGCGCCGAGACCGGGTCGTCGATCGCGACCTCGCCCCGGTCGATCGCGTCGGCCAGCAGCAGGCCGGTGAGCGCGCTCGTCGCGCCGCCGAAGCCGAACCACGTCCCGGGGTCCGCCGAGACGAAGGCGGTCCGCACCTCGTCGCCGTCGAGCAGGGCGATCGCGACGCGGTCGCGCGCGTCGGTGTAGTGCTCGCGCGCGACGGCGAGCAGTTCCTCGTCGCCCGTGAGGAGCTGGTCGTACGGCGGGCCGGAGACGCATCCGCCCAGCGTCGCCGCCGCGACCGCCGCGAGGACGGCCGAGGCGATGCGCCGGTGCGGTCGCCGGTGCGCGACGCGATGCGCGACCATGCGGCGCATGCTACCCGTCCTCCCTGCACACCGGCCGCGGAGTGCGCGCAGCCCATCGGCGGGATCCTCACGCGCGCACGCGGCGGTTAGGCTCGCGCCCATGGCCTACGACGTCGCCCGCATCCGCTCCTGGTTCCCCGCACTCGAGCACGGCTGGGCGCTCTTCGACGGACCCGGCGGCACCCAGACGCCGCGCCAGGTGGGCGCCGCGATCGCGTCGACCCTGACGGGCCCGCTCTCGAACCGCGGGCGGCTCGGCGAGTCGGCGCAGCGGGCGGATGACGCGGTCGCGGAGTTCCGCGACGCGGTCGCCGACCTC
>NZ_SDPL01000495.1 GCF_004135055.1 Agromyces binzhouensis
CCGGCCGCTCGCGACGCGCTCATCCCGCGTCCAACGCTCCTTGGGCGCCGCCTCCTCCTGGCGGTACCCGCGGTGGCCCGGGCTGCGCGAGCCGGGCTTCTGCGCGCCGCCGGCACGCGGGGTGCTGCGGCGCGAGCTCTTCGCGTACGACGGGTCGAAGTTCTTGGCGGGGCGACCGCCGGCGGGCTTCTTGTTCTTGGGCATCGGGGCTTCCTGGGTTGCATTGCGTGTACATGGCAACCGGCCGCGCGATCGCGCGGCACGACTGAGAACCCGGGAGCTTCGTCGACCGGGGCCGTTCACATACGGTGACTATCCGCGCGCGGACTGCGCGTGGAACCGGCCCTCGAGACTCACAAACCCATCCGTGCGACGTGCACGGTGTCCAGAACCGACCTCCCAACGATACCGGACACCCTCCTGTGAATCCCCTTCACGTCGCATTCCGCCGCAGGAACGTAACGGAGCGGTAACGCGACTGCCGTACGCTCTCGTCGTGACCACACCGCCGTCGATCTCCGTCGAGCCGCCGCACGCGGCCGGAGTCACACGCCTGCTCGAGGCCGGATCGTCGTACTCGCGTGCGCTCTACCCCGCGGGCGACGGGTGCCTGCAGCTCGACGCGGGCGAGCTCACCCGGCCGGGGGTCACGGTGTACGTCGCCCGCGACGACGACGGCACGGCGGTCGGCATGATCGCCCTCATCGACGACGGCGCGCACGGCGCCGGGCGGGCCGAGATCGCCCGCATGTACGTCGACGAGCCCGCGCGCGGGACCGGTATCGCGAGCCGCCTGCTCGATCGGGTCGAGACGGATGCGAGTGCGCGCGGCATCCGGGAGCTCGTGCTGCAGACGGGCACGCAGCACCTGCCGGCGCAGGCGCTCTACGCCAAGCACGGCTACCGTCGCGTGGCGCCGTTCGGCCGCTACGTCGGCACGCCCGCGAGCATCTGCATGGCGAAGTCCCTCGTCGGCTTCGGCGCCGACCTGCTCGACGAGCGTCCGCTCGCCGTGGGCGAGTAGCGCCGAACCCGGACGGGCGCACGCCTCACGCCGCCGGACGGCACCCGTCGAGCACGCGCTCGATCGCATCGCGCTCGGGCGGCGTCACCCAGAGGTCGTGCGCCGCCTTGACGGCGACCTGGCGTGCGACGTACTCGCATCGGAAGGAGCGGTTCGCGGGCAGCCACGTGGCCGCGTCGCCGGCGCCCTTCTGCTGGTTCGCGGAACCGTCGACCGCGAGCAGGTTCAGCGGGTCGTTGGCGAACGCGACGCGCTCCTCCTCGGTGAGCTGCTGCGCGCCGGTCACCCAGGCGTTCGCGAGGGGGACGACGTGGTCGATCTGCACGAGCTGCGACGTGCCCTCGCCGCGCACGAACTCGATGAGCGCACCGGTGTAGGGATCGTCGAGGATCCCGGAGAGGACGCGGCATCCCTGGGGCCGGTCGGGGTCGTCGAGGTCGCGCGCGAGCACGTCGTTCCGCGTGTCGCACCCGTTGCGGTCGACGTCGATCCACCCGTGGCCGAACGCGTCGCGTTCGTAGCCGGTCATGGCCGCGCGTCCCTTGACGGGCAACGACGCGAGGTCCGACAGCGCCGCCTCCCACTCGGCCGCCGTCAGTCCCCGCTCGACCGACGTCGCGTCGGACGCGTCCGGGTCCCCCGGCGCATCGGCCGGCCGGATCGCGGGTTCGCCGTCGAGTTCGACGACGATCGCGTCGAGGACGTCGACGAGCTCGTCCGCCGAGCAGGCGCTGAGCGACAGCGCGAGCCCGACGCCGAGGAGCACCCCCAGGGTCCGGCGTGCGGGGCGGTTCGGGGTCGCGGGGGTTCGGCGGAGTCGGGTCACGGGTCCATTCGGGATCGGGTCGGGAGCGGGTCGACCGAGCGGCGGCCGAGGGGCGGCCGAAGGGGTGCGGGTCGAGGGTCCGGGCCGGCGGCCGTGCAGGCCCCGTCGAGCGTATCGGCGCGC
>NZ_SDPL01000496.1 GCF_004135055.1 Agromyces binzhouensis
CCGCTCCCGGCCGCACCGCACCCGGCCGCGCCGCGGTCGCACGGATCGCTCTCCGCGCTCGACGCCGTCGCGCAGGTCGCGCTCGCGAAGGGCATCGCGTTCGCCGCGCACCGCGGCCAGCTCGACAAGAGCGGCACGCCGTACATCGACCATCCGGGACGCATCGCCGAGCGGTTCGATCCGGTTACCGACCCGATCGCGGCGGCGGCGGCGTGGTTGCACGACGTGCTCGAGGACACGCCGATCACCTCGCGCGAGCTGTTCGAGGCGGGCGTGCTGCTCGAGGTCGTCGGCGTCGTCGAGCTCCTCACGCGCCGGCCCGAGATCACGCCCGACGAGTACTACGCGCGCATCCGGCGCCATCCGGTCGCGCTGCGTGTCAAGCTCGCCGACATCGACGACAACACCGCGCCCTGGCGGCTGCGCCGCCTCGACTTCGCCAAGCAGGCGCGCCTCGCCGAGAAGTACCGCCACGCGCGTCGCGCGCTCGGCGTGGACTGACGGGGCCTCGGGACCTTCGGCCCGGGCGGCGCCGGCACCACCGCGAGTAGCGTGTGGCCCGCGTCCGGCCGAGCCGTGAGACAAGAGCGGGAGTACCGGGTTTCAGGCGGCCTTCCCTTCGGGGCTGCGCCAAGCAGAGCACGGCTGGTCCCACCCGCCGCCGGATTCGATCTCGCCGAGCGCGCCGGCGGGCTCGCCCGCCGGTTCGCCCGTCGACGCCGGGAGCGTCAGGCGGATCCCGCGGCATCCGCCCGGTCGAAGACGAGCGCCTGCAGCAGCAGTTCGAGCGAGTGCTGCACGCGGTCGTCGGGCCAGCCCTCCGGATCCTCGACCGACTTCACCTCGTACCCGCGGCAGTAGAGGTAGAGGACGTCGGCGATCCGTGCGGCCTCCTCGCGGTCGGCGGCGCGTGCGCCGTCGAGGAAGCTCTCGTAGGTGGCATCCGTCACGGTGCGGAGCAGGTCGTAGGCGCGGTCGTGGCCGGCGCGCACGTCGGCGATGACCTCGATCCAGAGGCTGCGGAACACGGATTCCTCGGGGGAGGAGGTGCACATCCAACGCGTGAGGGCGGCGAGCCGCTCGACGCCGACGAGGCCGCCGAGCTCGTCGCGGCGCTCGTCGTCCCAGCGCGCTCGGGCGAGTTCGAGGGCGTTCGCCATGAGCTCGGCGCGGCTCGGCACGAAGTGCGTGATGAACGCGGTGGAGCGGCCGAGTCGCTCGGCGACCGCGCGCAGGGTGACCGCGTGCGTGCCGCGCTCCTGTGCGACGGCGACCGTGGCGCGCGCGATGTCGGCCAGGCGTTCGGCGGTGTCGACTTCGGCCGGCAACGGCGGCTCCCTTCCGGCGGGGCGGATGCCGCGGCATCCGCTCGTTGACATCCCGACGGGCACCACACTAACGTCGCTGCAGGTGTTGTCAAACACTGTTTGAAAAAAGATGGAGGACGTGTGGCGGGCGACGGAGTCACCAATGGCGGGGTCTCGTACTGGATGCAGCAGGTCGGCGTGCCGAACGAGCGCCCCGCGCTCGCGGGCGACCTCGACGTCGACGTCGCGATCGTCGGCGGCGGCTACACCGGCCTCTGGACCGCGTACTACCTCAAGCGCGACCAGCCCGATCTGCGCATCGCGGTGCTCGAGCAGCGGTTCGCGGGCTTCGGCGCCTCCGGTCGCAACGGCGGATGGCTCACCAACTCGGTCACGGGCGGTCGCGAGCAGTACGCGAAGAGCCACGGCCGCGACGCCGCGATCGCGCAACAGCGCGCGCTGAACGAGACCGTCGACGAGGTGATCCGCGTCACGGGCGCCGAGGGCATCGACGCCGGCATCCACAAGGGCGGCGAACTCGAGATCGCGACCGCGCCCGCACAGCTCGCGCGACTGCGCGCCGCCGCGGCGGCCGAGCGCGAGTGGCCGGCGACGGATGTCGAGGAGCTCGACGCCCGCGAGACGGCCGCACGCGTGAACGTG
>NZ_SDPL01000497.1 GCF_004135055.1 Agromyces binzhouensis
GGGCCCGCTGCCGCGACCCCGGCGGGGGCCGCGCCCCCGACGCACGGCGGATCGGGTCCGGGCGACGAGCGCACCCCGTGGTACCGCAGGGCCTGGGTGCTCGCCGTCGGCGCCCTCGTGGCGGCGCTCATGTTCTTCGGGGCCGGGTTCGTCGCGGGCAACGCCGCCGCACTGTTCAACGGCGTCAGCGGCGACCGGGCTGGCGTTCCCGTCGGACCCGGATTCGGCGGCGATCGGGACGGCGACGGCTTCGCCCCCGGCGGCGGGCGACCGGGCATGGGTGAGCCCGGCGACCGTCCCGGCTTCGGCGACCAGGACGGCGACGACGACGGGGGCACCCGCACCGACTCCTGAACGCCCGTGCGCGAAGGGCCGGGTCGCATGATGCGACCCGGCCCTCGTCGCCGCGCGGACTACGGAACGGGGATGACCCCGGTGTCGGTCTGGTAGCCGGTCACCGGTGCGTGCGGGATCTCATCCCAGCGAGCCGGGTCCTCCTGCTGCACCTCGCCCGTGGCCATACCGGTCAGGAGTTCCTGGAGTGCGACGACGTTCTGCTTGATCGACTTGCCGCGGGCCTTCTGCCCGAGGCTGCCGTCGCTCGTGTTGCCGCTCGTCTCGAAGAAGATCGCCGGGTTGCTGTGCCCCTCGGGGTTCAGCCCGTCGTGGTCGAGGCCGAGCATCATGGCCGACACGACGCCGCCCTTGATGTCGATCTCGAGGCTGCCGCCGACCTGGTAGCGGTCCATGTTGACGTACCCGTACTTCGCGAGCTCGTCGTAGACGTGCACGTGCATCTGGCGCGTGAGCACGTCGTACGCGCCCCCCTCGACGCCCGGCAGCGTCGGCCCGCCCGGGGCGAGCGAGATGCCGAGCGACAGGGTGACGTCATCGCCGGTGCCGTACTCGCGCTTCAGGCCCTGGTGATGGATGTCCACGGCGAACGCCGGGTCGACCATCGTCCAGTACTCGTAGAACGCCTCGGACTCCGCCGCGGCGAACTTGCCGACGCCCCAGTCGCGGTTGAGGTCGATGCGGCTGTTCGAGCCGTCCTGCAGGATCGTGTGGCGGATGTTGAGCTCCGACCCGTCGGGGTTGTACATCGGGATGACGTGGAACGTGTACGTGTCGCGGAGCAGCGTCCAGTCGGGCGACCCGTTGGTGCCGAGTTCCTTGAGGACGGCGAGCAGCGACTCGGTGCCGTAGGGCTCGTTGCCGTGGATACGGCCCTGGAGCCACACCGCCTCTGGGCCCTCGCCGACCGTCGCGACGTAGAGGTCTCGGCCGGACTCCGAGGTGGAGACCGCGGTGCCGACCTCGGCGAGCGTCTGCACGTCGACGCCGAAGCGGGCGGTGTCCTCGAGCCGCTGGAGCTCGGCGACGAGGTCGTCGTACGAGGCGATGCTCGCGGTGTTCGTCTCCCCCTCGGTCGAGGGGAAGTTCGGGTCGGCCACGGCCGGTCCGGCTGCGGCGAGCGGGGCCGCCACGGCCAGTACCGCGGCGGCGGCGAAGGTTGCGGTTCGGGATCGGTGGTGCGTCGGCGTCGGGCCTGTGGACATCGATGTCTCCCCTGTGGGTGCGGCGTGCCGGTGAAGGCGGCACGAGCTCCGGGGATCACCCGGAATAGGCTTTCCCAAGAGCGTGCTGCGAGCCTACGGAGGATCGGCTCCGTTCCTCAAGGGACGCGCGTCCGCGGTTCGCGGCCGGTCCGCACCGTTCGTCCGGCGAGGCCTCAGCGCGCCCGATCGTCTGTGCCGGCGGACCGGTCGTCGCCCGCATCGGCGTCGGCCCCCGCGCGCGCACCGTCCCCGTCCTCCTGGGGCTGCACCGGGATCGCCTGCGTGAACTCCGACGCGCGCTGCGCGCCGTCCGCCGTCCCGGAGAAGAGCCCGGCGCGCGGTATCGAGCCCGTCGTCGGCTTCGCCGCCGACGGCTCCCCGGCCTGCCGCC
>NZ_SDPL01000498.1 GCF_004135055.1 Agromyces binzhouensis
GGGCCGGCGTCCGGCCGGGCGGGCGTCCGGGCGGGCGCCCGGCCGGGCGTAGCGGGCGTGTGCGCGCCCGTAGGATTGTCGGCATGGCCGACGCCTCCTCGTTCTACATCACGACCCCCATCTTCTACGTCAACGACGTGCCCCACATCGGGCACGCGTACACGGAGGTGGCCGCCGACGTGCTCGCGCGGTGGAACCGCCAGGCGGGTCGCGACACGTGGATGCTCACCGGCACCGACGAACACGGCCAGAAGATCCTGCGCACCGCGACCGCGAACGGCGTGAGCCCGCAGGAATGGGCCGACAAGCTCGTCGCGGACGCGTGGAAGCCGCTGCTCGACACGGTCGACGTCGCCAACGACGACTTCATCCGCACGACCGACGAGCGCCACGAGCGCAACGTCCAGCGGTTCCTCCAGCACCTCTTCGACGAGGGGTGGATCTACACCGGCGAGTACGAGGGCTACTACTGCGTCGGCTGCGAGGAGTACAAGCAGCAGTCCGAGCTCGTCGACGGCACCGGCGAGTACGAGGGGCAGCTGGTCTGCGCCATCCACTCCAAGCCCGTCGAGCTGCTGCACGAGAAGAACTACTTCTTCCGCATGTCGGCGTTCGCCGACAGGCTGCTCGCCCTCTACGAGGAGCGGCCCGACTTCGTCCAGCCCGAGTCGGCGCGCAACGAGGTCGTCAGCTTCGTGCGACGCGGCCTCGACGACCTCTCGATCTCGCGGTCCACGTTCGACTGGGGCGTGAAGGTCCCGTGGGACGAGACGCACGTCGTCTACGTCTGGTTCGACGCGCTCCTCAACTACATCACCGCCGTCGGGTACGGCGAGGACGACGACCGGTTCGCGCGCCGGTGGCCGGCGCAGCACCTCGTCGGCAAGGACATCCTCCGCTTCCACGCCGTCATCTGGCCGGCGATGCTCATGGCCGCCGGCCTCGACGTGCCGACCGGCGTGTTCGGCCACGGCTGGCTGCTCGTCGGCGGCGAGAAGATGTCGAAGTCGAAGCTCACCGGCATCGCGCCGTCGCAGATCACCGACACGTTCGGCTCCGACGCGTTCCGCTACTACTTCCTCTCGGCGATCTCGTTCGGGCAGGACGGCTCGTTCTCGTGGGAGGACCTCGCCGCGCGCTACCAGGCCGAGCTCGCGAACGGCTTCGGCAACCTCGCCTCGCGCGTGATCGCGATGATCGGCCGCTACTGCGGCGGCGCGGTGCCCACCGGCACCGAGGCGGCCCGCACCGAGGCCGACGAGGCGATCCGCCGCATCGAGCAGGAGGCGACGGACGCCGCGTGGCAGGCGATCGACCGCCTGCAGATCCACGAGGCGATCGCCGCCACGTGGAGGCTCGTCGACGCCCTGAACGGGTACATCACCGAGCAGGAGCCGTGGGTCCTCGCGAAGGACGAGGCCGTGCGCGCGCGCCTCGAAGCCGTGCTCGAGACGGCCTACCACGGGGTCGGCACGCTCGCCGTGCTGCTCTCGCCCGTGCTGCCGAAGGCCACGGCGAAGCTCTGGACCGCGCTCGGCGCGCCCGGCACCGTGCAGGAGCAGCGCATCGACCGCGCACACGAGTGGAGCGTCGGCACGCAGACCTCGGCGCTCGAGCCGCTGTTCCCGCGCGTGGAGGCGACCGAGTGACGGCTGGCGCCGACCACCTCCGCACCCGGTCCGACGGCGGGCGCGCCGTCGAGTACCCGCCGCCGCCCGAGCCGCTCGCGGTGCCCGTCTACGACAACCACACGCACCTCGAGATCGCCGACGGGGCGCTGCCGCTCACGGCGCACGAGCACCTCGAGCGCGCGGCATCCGTCGGCGTCGCGGGAGCCGTGCAGGTCGGCACGGATGTCGCGACGAGCCGCTGGTCCGCCGAGATCGCGGCCCGCGAGCCGCGACTGCTGGCCGCGGTCGCCCTGCACCCGAACGAGGCG
>NZ_SDPL01000499.1 GCF_004135055.1 Agromyces binzhouensis
GTGGCGCGCGGCACCCGCCGCGGGCGGCGTGCCCGACGGCATGCTCGCCGGGCGGCCGGCGATGCGCAGGCTCGTGGTCGGGCTCTCGCACCCGGCGCTGTTCGGTGCGGCGGGACTGTTCGTGGCGTTCGCGCTGCCGTCCCTGTACGGCGGCGTCGAGCTCCTCCTCGACTGATCGCCGCCGCAGCCCGCCCTACTTCAGGGTCTTCTGCAGGAGCACCGTGCCGAGCCATCGGTCGAACTTGAAGCCGACCCTCCCCATGCGCCCGATCTCGTGGAAGCCGAACCGCTCGTGGAGCCGGATCGACGCGTCGGCGCCCTGGTCGGCGATGACGGCGATCATCTCCTTCAGGCCCGCCTCCTTCGACGCCTCGATGAGGGCGCCCAGCAGCGCCTTGCCGAGCCCCTTGCCGGATGCCGCGGGGCCGAGGTAGATCGAGTTCTCGACCGTGTACCGGTAGGCGCGCTTCTGCTTCCAGGGCGAGACCAGCGCGTAGCCCAGCAGCTGCCCGGAGGGCGACTCGGCCACGAGGAAGGGCATGCGGAGCCGGTTCAGGTACGAGTACTTCTGCTTCCACTCCCGGAGCGACATCGCGTCCTCGTCGAAGGTGACGGTCGAGTTCGCGACGTAGTAGTTGTAGATCTCGCGCACCGCCGGCAGGTCGGCGGGCCGGGCCGGGCGGATCTCGAACGAGAACGGGGCCTCGGGCTCCTCGGTCTTCCGCAGGTGCCTCGGCAGGGACCGTCGCGCCTGGTATTCCTCCTCGAGCATCCCGTCATGCTACGCGCGCGAGGTTGCGAACGGATGACACGCGGCTGGCCTCAGGCGGGGATCGCCCAGTCCACCGGCTCGCCGCCCTGCGCGACGAGCAGTTCGTTCGCCCGGCTGAACGGACGCGAGCCGAAGAACCCGCGGCTCGCCGAGAGCGGGCTGGGGTGGGCCGACTCGATGCGCGGCACGTCGCCGAGCAGCGGCGCGAGCGACTGCGCGTCGCGACCCCAGAGGATCGCCACCAGCGGGCCGCCGCGAGCGACGAGCGTGCGGATCGCGTGGTCCGTCACGCGTTCCCACCCCATGCCCCGGTGCGACGCCGGCTCGCCCGGCCGGACCGTGAGGACCCGGTTCAACAGCATCACGCCGTGCGTGCTCCACGCTCCGAGGTCGCCGTGGGCGGCCGGTGGGACGCCGAGGTCGTCGGCGAGCTCCCGGTAGATGTTCGCGAGGCTCCGCGGGAGCGGTCGGACGTGCCGCTCGACGGCGAAGGAGAGGCCGATCGGATGCCCCGGCGTCGGGTACGGATCCTGGCCGACGATGAGCACGCGGACCTCCGGCACGGGCTGGCGGAATGCGCGGAGCACCGCGTCGCCCGCGGGGAGGTACCCGCGACCCTCGGCGACCTCGGCGCGGAGGAGGTCGCCCATCCGCGCGATGTCGCCGGCCACCGGTGCGAGCGCGTCGGCCCACGTCGCGTCGATGAGTCCCGCGTCGGCGAGCTCGGGAAGCGTCCGACCCATCAGCCGGAGATGCTCCGCACCGAGACCCCGTCGCCGTCGCCCGTGACGCTCCAGACGCTGCCGGCGCCCGCGACCCGGAGCCCCGAGGCGCCGATGGAGAACAGCGTGTCCTCGTCGATGGCGATGCCACCGTCGACGAGGCGCGCCTCGGTGGCGGCGATCAGCCGCGTGAGCGTGCCCCACTGCGCCGCGTGGCAGTCGATCGTGAGGTCGACGAGGCCGATGCCCGCCTCGACCGTGACGTCGTCGAGGTCCTCGCCCGCCTCCTCGGGGGCGACCGGGACCCCGCCGATGCGCCAGCCGCCGAGCAGGGCCGTGTCGGACGCGATCGCGGCGCCCGCCGAGAACCCCAGGTAGGGCTCGTCGGCCGCGGCGCGGCGACGCAGCTCGGCGGCGATCGGCTCGACCGCCCG
>NZ_SDPL01000005.1 GCF_004135055.1 Agromyces binzhouensis
GGGGGAGCCTCACCGACCCCGGCCGGTCCGCAGCGCTCGAGGTGACCTGCCCCGGCGGAGAGACGGCGATGGCGCTCGTGGGCGCGGCCGGGCGGCTCGGCGTCTCCGCGAAGGCCCGCGAGGTGCGCGGCGTGCACCGGGTCGTGATCCGCGACGGCGAGGCGATCAGCGCGATGCTCGCGCTGATGGGCGCCGAGGAGACGGTCCGGAACTGGGAGGAGCTCCGCCAGCGACGGGAGGTCCGGGCGACGGCGAACCGGCTCGTGAACTTCGACGACGCGAACCTCCGGCGTTCCGCCCAGGCGGCCGTGGCGGCCTGCGCCCGGGTCGAGCGGGCCATGGAGATCCTCGGCGACGAGATCCCCGACCACCTGAAGTACGCCGGCGACCTTCGCCTGGCGCACCGCGACGCGAGCCTCGACGAGCTCGGCCACCACGCCGACCCGCCGCTGACGAAGGACGCGGTCGCAGGGCGCATCCGTCGACTGCTCGCGATGGCCGACAAGCGCGCCGTCGAACTCGGCGTGCCGGGCACCGAGGCGAACCTCCCGCCCGACCTCGACGACGTCTGAACCCCGCCCGATCGGCGCCCGAACGCCGTCAACCCCCGTCATCCGGCCCGACCACGGGCATAGGATCGAGAACGCCGCGGTCCCCGGGCAGACGTCCGGTTCACCCGGCTGCTGACAAGGAGAAGCAATGGCTGACTACACCCTCCCTGAGCTCGCCTACGATTACGCGGCGCTCGAGCCGTCGATCAGCGGCACGATCATGGAGTTGCACCACTCGAAGCACCACCAGGCCTACGTGACCGGTGCGAACACGGCGCTCGCCCAGCTCGCCGAGGCGCGCGACTCCGGCAACCTGGCCAACGTGAACAAGCTCGAGAAGGACCTCGCGTTCAACCTCGGCGGCCACGTCAACCACTCGATCTTCTGGACCAACATGTCGCCCGACGGCGGCGACAAGCCGACCGGTGAGCTCGCCTCGGCGATCGACGACCACTTCGGCTCGTTCGACAAGTTCCAGGCGCACTTCACGGCGACCGCGCTCGGCGTGCAGGGCTCGGGCTGGGCAGTGCTCGCCTGGGACTCGATCGGGCAGCGCCTGATCATCGTCCAGTTCTTCGACCAGCAGGCGAACTTCCCGGCGGGCGTCGTCCCGCTGCTGATGCTGGACGTGTGGGAGCACGCGTACTACCTCGACTACCGGAACGTGCGCGCCGACTACGTGAAGGCGTTCTGGAACATCGTGAGCTGGGAGAACGTCCAGCAGCGCTTGCAGGCCGCCACTGAGAAGACCTCAGGCCTGCTGCTACTGTCATAGCGGATGGTGTCCCCGGGCGCCGTCCGGGGACACCGCCGTCCGGTCAGATCCATCTCGAAGGCGCGATCGCGCCCGTACCTACAGGGGAGATTCCTGTGTCCGTAAAGATCGGCATCAACGGCTTCGGCCGCATCGGCCGCAACTACTTCCGCGCCGCGCTCGCGCAGGGCGCGGACCTCGAGATCGTCGCGGTGAACGACCTCACCGACAACAAGACCCTCGCGCACCTGCTGAAGTACGACTCGATCACCGGGCGCCTCGACGTCTCGGTCGAGTACGACGACGACAACCTCATCGTCGACGGCAAGGCGATCAGGGCGTTCGCGGAGCGCGACCCCGCGAACCTGCCCTGGGGCGACCTCGGCGTCGACATCGTCATCGAGTCGACCGGCTTCTTCACCAAGGCCGCAGACGCGCGCAAGCACCTCGACGCCGGGGCGAAGAAGGTCCTCATCTCGGCGCCCGCGACCGACGAGGACGCCACGTTCGTGATGGGCGTGAACGAGGACTCGTACGACCCCGACACGCACCACATCATCTCGAACGCGTCGTGCACCACGAACTGCCTCGCACCGCTCGCGAAGGTCTTCAACGACGAGTTCGGCATCGAGCGCGGCCTGATGACGACCGTCCACGCGTACACGGCCGACCAGAACCTGCAGGACGGCCCGCACAAGGACCTCCGCCGCGCACGCGCCGCCGCCGTCAACATCGTCCCGACCTCGACCGGTGCGGCCAAGGCCATCGGCCTCGTGCTGCCCGAGCTCGTCGGCAAGCTCGACGGCTTCGCGCTGCGGGTTCCCGTGCCCACCGGCTCGATCACGGACCTCACGGTGACGTCGTCGCGCCCGGTCACGGTCGACGAGGTCAAGGCCGCCTACAAGAAGGCCGCCGAGGGCCCGATGAAGGGCATCCTCAAGTACACCGAGGACCCGATCGTGTCGAGCGACATCGTCACCGACCCGCATTCGTCGATCTTCGACTCCGGCCTGCTGCGGGTCCTGGGCGACCAGGTCAAGCTCTCCTCGTGGTACGACAACGAGTGGGGCTACTCGAACCGGCTGGTCGACCTGACCGAGTACGTCGCTGAGCGACTCTGAATCGAGCTGACGTGACCCTCAGGACCATCGATTCCCTGGGTCCGCTCGCCGGCACGCGTGTCGTCGTCCGCTGCGATCTCAACGTCCCCCTGAAGGACGGAGTCATCACGGACGACGGCCGCGTGCGCGCGTCGGTCCCCACGCTCGCCGCCCTCGTCGAACAGGGCGCCAAGGTGATCGTGATCTCCCACCTGGGCCGCCCCGAGGGCGCGCCCGACCCGAAGTACAGCCTCGGGCCGGTGGCGGTCCGCCTCGGCGAAGTGCTCGATGCGCCGGTCGCGTTCGCGACCGACACGGTCGGCGAGGATGCCGCGGCGAAGGTGGCCGCCCTCGGCGACGGCGAGGTGCTCGTGCTCGAGAACCTCCGGTTCAACCCGGGCGAGACGAGCAAGAACGAGGCCGAGCGCACCGCGTTCGCCGGTCGGCTCGCCGAGTTCGCCGATGCCGTCGTGTCCGACGGCTTCGGCGTCGTGCACCGCAAGCAGGCGAGCGTGTACGAGCTCGAGCAGCTCCGCCCGAGCGCGGCGGGCAGGCTCATCGCCGCCGAGCTCGACGTGCTCGACCGCCTCACCGAGAACCCGGAGCGGCCCTACGTGGTCGTCCTCGGCGGTTCGAAGGTCTCCGACAAGCTCGGCGTCATCGAGCACCTCCTTCCGCGGGTCGACGCGCTCCTCATCGGCGGCGGGATGCTGTTCACCTTCCTCGCGGCCCAGGGCCACAAGGTGGGTTCGAGCCTCCTGGAGGCCGACCAGATCGACACCGTGAAGGGCTACCTGGCCGCAGCCGCGGAGCGCGGCGTCGACATCGTCCTGCCGACCGACGTCGTCGTCGCCGCGTCGTTCTCCGCCGATGCCGACCACGAGGTCGCCGCGGCCGACGCGATCGAGGAGACGCCGTTCGGCGCTTCCGGCCTCGGCCTCGACATCGGTCCGGAGACCGCCGCCGCGTTCGCCGAGCGCATCCGCGATGCGAAGACCGTGTTCTGGAACGGCCCCATGGGCGTGTTCGAGCTCGCTCCCTTCGCCGAGGGCACGCGCACCGTGGCATCCGCCCTCACCGGCATCGACGGCCTCAGCGTCGTCGGCGGCGGCGACTCGGCGGCCGCGGTCCGCCAGCTCGGGTTCGACGAGTCCGCCTTCGGGCACATCTCGACGGGCGGCGGCGCGAGCCTGGAATTCCTCGAAGGCAAGAAGCTCCCCGGACTGGAGGTCCTCGGATGGCAGTGACCCGCACCCCGTTCATCGCGGGCAACTGGAAGATGAACCTCGATCACCTGCAGGCGATCGCGTTCGTGCAGAAGCTCGCGTGGAACCTCTCGGACGCCAAGCACGACTTCGCCGACGCCGAGGTCGCGGTCTTCCCGCCCTTCACCGACCTCCGGTCGGTGCAGACCCTCGTCTCGGCCGACGACCTGCCCGTGAAGTACGGCGCGCAGGACCTCTCGGCCAAGGACTCGGGCGCCTACACCGGCGAGGTCTCGGGCGCCTTCCTGGCGAAGCTCGACTGCGCGTACGTCATCATCGGCCACTCGGAGCGCCGCACCATGCACGCGGAGACCGACGACGTCGTGAACGCGAAGGTCGTCGCCGCGCACCGTCACGGGCTCGTGCCGGTGCTGTGCGTCGGCGAGACCGCCGAAGACCTCGAGCAGCACGGCGCGAGCGCCGTGCCCGTGGCGCAGCTCCGCGGTGCACTGGAGGGCGTCGACGTGTCGAAGGGCCTCGTCGTCGCCTACGAGCCCGTCTGGGCGATCGGGTCGGGCCAGGCGGCCACGCCCGAGCAGGCGCAGCAGGTCGCCGCGGCCCTCCGCGGCGTGCTCGCCGAGATCGCCGGTGCCGAGCGCGCGGCGTCGACGCGCATCCTCTACGGCGGCTCCGTGAAGGCGGCGAACATCGCGGCGTTCATGCGGGAGCCCGACGTCGACGGCGCGCTCGTCGGAGGTGCCAGCCTCGACCTCGACGAGTTCTCGAGCATCGTCCGCTTCAAGAAGCACGTCGGGGCCTGAGCCGAACACCCCGACTCCGCCGCAGCGCCGTCCGGCCGCGCCCGTGCGCGTTGGCCGGACGGCGCTGCGGCTATACTCGACAGGCGGCATCGACATACCCGGTCATGCCCGGAAAGGTTTCACCGTGGAGATTCTCCAGGTCGTCCTGCAGGTGCTGCTCGGCCTCACGAGCATCCTGCTCACGCTCCTGATCCTGCTGCACAAGGGCCGCGGCGGCGGACTGTCCGACATGTTCGGCGGCGGCGTCACCTCGAACCTCGGTGCGTCCGGGGTCGCGGAGCGCAACCTCAACCGAATCACGATCATCCTCGGACTCCTCTGGGTGACGTGCATCGTGGTGCTCGGACTCATCACCAAGTTCGACGCCGGAATCTGACGGAGGAGACGTGGTTTCTGGAAACAGCGCGATCCGCGGTTCGCGGGTCGGTTCGGGTCCGATGGGCGAGCAGGACCGTGGATTCCACGCCGAGCGCGTCGCCGTGAGCTACTGGGACGCCCAGGGCAACGAGACCGTGCGGCACTTCGCGGCCAACGTGCCCGAGGAGGAGATCCCGGACGTCATCGACAGCCCGTCGACCGGCCTTCCCGCCGGCCGCGACAAGGACAACCCGCCCGCCGTGGCGAAGCTCGAGCCGTACAAGACGCACCTCGCGTACGTGAAGGAGCGTCGCAGCGAAGAGGAGGCGGCCGCCCTCCTGGAGGAGGCGCTGCAGCAGCTGCGCGCCCGTCGCGGCAGCGCATCGAACGACTGATTCCCGGACCCCGGGTACGACGAAGGGCCGCCCTGTCGGGCGGCCCTTCGTCGTATCGAGCCGGTGACCGATCGTCGCGTCGGCTCAGTAGTCGCGAGCGATGAGCGCGTCGGGGACCTCGGCCGCGGCATCCCGATCGACGAAGAAGACGGTGCGTCGACGGCCCTTGATGCCGGCGACGGGCACCTCATCGCGGCTCGCGCCGGCGAGCGCGAGGCCGAGCGCAGACGCCTTGTCGGCGCCGGCGAGCACCAGCCAGACGCGCTGAGCGGCGTTGATGACCGGACGAGTGAGGCTCAGGCGCTCGGGCGGCGGCTTCGGCGAGTCGCGGACGGCGATCACTGGTCGGTCCACGACCTGGATTCCCGACCGGTGCGGGAACAGCGAGGCGATGTGGCCGTCGGGTCCGACGCCGAGGAACACGATGTCGAACACCGGATGCGGGTAGCCCTCGGCCCCGTATGCGGCGAGCTCCGACGTGTAGGCGTCGGCCGCCTCGTCGAGCGAGAGCCCGGAATCCGACGCCGGGAACGGGTGGATGTGCCCGTCGGGCAGCTGCAGCGCGTCGAGGAGCGCGACGCGCGACTGCCGGTCGTTGCGCTCGTCGTCGCCCGCGGGAACCCATCGCTCGTCGCCCCACCAGAAGTGGACGCGCTGCCAGTCGACGGACTTGTGCGCCGGAGAGGCACGGACCGCCTCGAGCACGGACCCGCCCATCGAACCTCCGGTGAGCACGACGTGGACGGTCTCCTGCGCATCGAGCAGGTCGAGGACCTTGGTGATGAAGCGAGCGGCGACCGCCCCGCCGAGGGTGTCCTTGTCGGGGTGGACGAGTACGCGCCGCTCGTTCGTCATGCGGTGGCTCCTTCGCTCGCAGGGGTCTTGTGGTCGGGGAGCAGGCCGAGTCCCCGGGTGATCACCTCACCGTACAGTTCGTCGGGATCGAGGCGGCGCAGCTCGTCGGCGAGGCAGTCACGCAGGCTGCGGCGCGGGAGTGCGACGTCGTGCACGGGTTGGCCGGGCTGACGCAGCGTGGCGACGCCGGGCATGTCCCTGACGAGCTCGATCGTGCCGGTCGCCCGGCCGAGCGAGACGCCTCGGATGCCGTGGGAACCGTGCTCGAGCCCGGTCAGCGCGCAGTTCGTCGATGCGCCGAGCTGCATGGACAGCCACGCCGCGAGGAGCGTCGTCGACGGGGAGTCGATCGACCCGGTCACCTGCACCGTGGTGACCGACTCGTACGGCGGCTGGTCGAGCACGGCGGCGAGCTGCGCCCGCCACAGCGTGAGCCTCGTCCACGCGAAGTCGGCGTCGCCGGGCCGGTAGCTCGCAGCCAGCGCGTCGAGGGCGGCCTGAGGGTCGGGTTGCATGGATGCGTCGGTGATGCGTCGCTGGGCGATCCTGCCGAGCGGCGAGTCGCCGGGGACCTCGGGCGCCGTGCCCGGCCACCAGGTGACCACCGGGGCGTCCGGCAGGAGGAGCCCCATCACGAGACCCTGCTCGTCCTGCGCCGCGTCTCCGCTCGCCCGGAGGATGACGACCTCGCTCGCCCCCGCGTCGCCGCCCACGCGGATCTCCGCGTCCAGTCGGCTGACGGCGGGGTCGCCCTGATCTGCGGTCGAGACCACGATGACGCGCATCGGATGCTCCCGGGACGCGTCGTTCGCCGCCTCGATCGCCTCTTCCTCGGCGCCGTGCGTGGTCGCGATGACGAGGGTGAGGACGCGGCCCAGGGCGACGACGCCGCCCTCCTCGCGGATCTTCACGAGCGTCTTCGAGATCTGGCTCGTGGTCGTGTCGGGCAGTTCGAAGATCATGGGCGCCTCCAGGTGCGTCCGTCGCGGGCGAGGAGCTCGTCGGCCGAGGCCGGGCCCCACGAACCGGGCTTGTACTGCTCGGGCCGCCCCTGGGTGGCCCAGAACTCCTCGATCGGGTCGAGGATCTTCCAGGAGAGTTCGACCTCCTCCTGCCTGGGGAAGAGGGGCGGGTCGCCGAGGAGCACGTCGAGGATGAGTCGTTCGTACGCCTCGGGGCTGGCTTCCGTGAACGCGTGCCCGTAGCCGAAGTCCATCGTCACGTCGCGGACCTGCATGCCCGCGCCGGGCACCTTGGAGCCGAACCGGATGGTCACGCCCTCGTCCGGCTGCACGCGGATCACCAGCGCGTTCTGGCCGAGCTGCGACGTCTGGCTGTCGGCGAACACCTGCTGGGGCGCGCGCTTGAAGACGACCGCGATCTCGGTGACCCGGCGACCGAGGCGCTTGCCCGCTCGGAGGTAGAACGGGACGCCGGCCCACCGGCGCGTGCCGATGAGCAGCTTCATCGCCGCGTAGGTCTCGGTGGTCGACTCGGGATTCATCCCGTCCTCGTCGAGGAAGCCGGTGACCTTCTCGCCGCCCTGCCATCCGCCCGAGTACTGTCCGCGTGCGGTCGCCTCGGCGAGATCCGACGGCAGTCGCACCGCACGGAGGATCTTCTCCTTCTCGGCGCGGAGGTCGGCCGCGTCGAACGAGATGGGCTCCTCCATCGCGGTGAGCGCGAGCAGCTGGAGCAGGTGGTTCTGGATGACGTCCCGCGCTGCGCCGATCCCGTCGTAGTACCCGGCACGGCCGCCGACGCCGATGTCCTCGGCCATCGTGATCTGCACGTGGTCGACGAAGTTGGCGTTCCAGATGGGCTCGTAGAGCTGGTTGGCGAACCGCAGCGCGAGGATGTTCTGGACCGTCTCCTTGCCGAGGTAGTGGTCGATCCGGAAGACCGAGTCGGGTGGGAAGACCGACGCGACGACGTCGTTCAGTTCGATCGCGGTCTTCAGGTCGGACCCGAACGGCTTCTCGATGACGACTCGCCGCCACTGGTCGCCCTTCTGCTCCGTCAGGCCGGAGCGCTTGAGCTGCTCGGTCACCTGCGGGAAGGACTTCGGGGGGATCGACAGGTAGAACGCGTGGTTGCCCATGGTGCCCCGCTCGCGGTCCAGGTCCTCGACGGTGCGTCGCAGGCGCGCGAACGCCTCGTCGTCGTCGAAGGTGCCCTGGACGAAGCGGATGCCGCGGGAGAGCTGCTTCCAGACGTCCTCGCGGAACTCGGTGCGGGCGTACTTCTTCACCGAGTCGTGCACGACCTCGGCGAAGTCCTGGTCCTCCCAGTCGCGTCGGGCGAAGCCGACGAGCGCGAAGCCAGGGGGCAGCAGCCCTCGGTTCGCGAGGTCGTAGACCGCGGGCATGAGCTTCTTGCGGGAGAGGTCGCCGGTGACGCCGAAGATGATGAGGCTCGACGGACCGGCGATCCGGTTCAGGCGGTAGTCCTTGGGCGACCGCAACGGGTTGTGCGTCGCCGTGATCTCGACCGGATGCATGCGTGCTCCTGGATCAGTCGATGGCCGCGCGCAGCGACCGCAGGTCGGCGCTCGGATCGGACAGGGTCAGTGTGAGGACCGGCCGGCCGTGCTCGGCGAGGACGGATGCGTCGCCGGAGGCCTGGGCGGCGATGAGGTCGCCGAACGTGAACGGCCGACCGGGGATCGGGAGGTCCTCGGTCGGGCGCTGCACGAGCTGCAGGAACGCCCCGTGCGCGGGTCCGCCCTTGTGGTACTGGCCGGTGGAGTGCAGGAACCGCGGCCCCCAGCCGAACGTGACCGGGCGGCCGCTGCGCTCGGCGAGCAGGTCGCGGAGCTCGCCGAACTCGGGGTGCGCCACGCGGTCGACGTAGGCCTGGACGGCGAGGTACCCATCGGCCGGGATCTCCTCGAGGAGCACCTCGACCGCGGAGACCAGGTCGCTGGCCGCACCGATCACGTCGGGCGTGCCGCGGACCTCGATCGTCCCGCTGACGAACGCGGCCGGATCGGACTCCGGCCGCGCCTCCAGGAGGCCGCGCGCGGCGACCTTCGCCGACTCCACGTCGGGCTGGTCGAACGGGTTGATGCCGAGGAGCCGCCCGGCGACCGCCGTCGCGTACTCCCAGGCGAGCAGCTGCGCGCCGAGCGTGCCCGAGACGCGGATCTCCCCGTCGGTGTCCTCCACGAAGCGCTCGGTGCCCGCGTCGTCGACGAGGCGCACGACCTGAAGGTCGGACGGACGCGACGCGAGTTCCGGGGCATCCGGGCCCAGGACGACGGGCAGGATGCCCGTGCCCTCCTTGCCCGTCGACTCGGCGATGAGCTGCTCGGCCCAGTCGGCGAAGCCGACGATGTGGGTTCCGTCGGCGACGATCGCGAGCTTGTCCCTGCGCGGTTCGGTGCCGGCGATCGCGGCGCCGAGGACGAGGCCGGGGTTCTCCTCGGAGTCGATCGCGAGGGCGAGTTCGATCGCCTCCGCCTCGGCGAGGAGCTCCGCGAGGTCCGCGCCGGCGAGGCCCGTCGGCACGAGGCCGAACGCGGTGAGCGCCGAGTAGCGTCCTCCGACCGTCGGGTCCGCCGTGAAGACCCGGTAGCCCGCCGCCCGAGCGGACTCCTCGAGCGGCGAATCCGGGTCCGTGACCACGACGATGCGCGTCGCGGGGTCGATGCCGGCGTCGAGGAACGCCTGCTCGTAGGCCCGGCGCTGCGAATCGGTCTCGACGGTGGATCCGGACTTCGACGCGACGACGAGCACCGTCCGCTGGAGCCGGTCGGCGATCGCCGCACGCACCTGGCCGGGTTCGGTCGAATCGAGGACCGTGAGGTCGGCGCCGCCCGTGCGCGCGATGACCTCGGGAGCCAGGGAGGAGCCTCCCATGCCCGCGAGCACCACATGGTCGATCCCGCGCGCGCGGAGCTCGTCGCGGAGTGCGGCGATCTCGGGCAGGAGCGGCCGGGACACCGCGATCGCCTCGGTCCAGCCGAGCCGCTTCGCGGCCTCCTCCTCGGCGGCGGGCCCCCACAGGCTCGAGTCGAGCGAGGTGATGCCCGTCGCCACCCGATCGGCCACGAGCTGCGGCACGATGCGGCGCACCGCGTCGGCCGCCGGGCCGCTCACGGAGATCCGGACATTCACCGAGCCGCCTCCAGGGCGGTCCGCACGGTGTCGAGGAGCTCGTTCCAGGACACGATGAACTTGTCGACGCCCTCGCGCTCGAGGACCTCCGTGACGTCGTCGTAGTCGACGCCCACGCCGGCGAGTGCGTCGAGCACGCGCCCCGCCTCCGCGAACGCGCCGGTGACCGTGTCGCCCTCGATGACGCCGTGGTCGAAGGTCGCCTCGAGGGTCTTCTCGGGCATGGTGTTCACGACGCCGTGGGCGACGAGCTCGGTCACGTAGAGCGTGTCCGGCAGCGCGGGGTCCTTGACGCCGGTGGAGGCCCACAGCGGGCGCTGCCGGTTGGCGCCGGCGTCGAGGAGCGCGACCGCGCGCGGCGCGCCGAACTGCTGGAGGTAGAGCTCGTACGCGAGCCGGGCGTTGGCCACGCCGGCCCGGCTCTTGAGCGCGATCGCCTCGGGCGAGCCGATCGCCTCGAGGCGCTTGTCGATCTCGGTGTCGACGCGGGAGACGAAGAACGAGGCGACGGAGTGGATCGTCGACAGGTCGATGCCGGCCGCCTTCGCCTGCTCGAGGCCGGTCAGGTAGGCGTCGATGACCTCGCGGTACCGGTCGAGGCTGAAGATCAGCGTCACGTTGACGCTGATGCCCGCGCCGATCGCCGCAGTGATCGCGGGCAGGCCCGCCTTCGTGGCGGGGATCTTGATCATGACGTTGGGACGGTCGACCTTGTCCCAGAGGCGGTGCGCCTCGGAGATGGTCGCGTCGGTCTCGTTCGCCAGGTCGGGGGAGACCTCGATCGAGACGCGGCCGTCGTAGCCGTCGGTGCGGTCGTAGATCGGACGGAAGTGGTCGGCGGCGTCGCGCACGTCGTCGGTGGTGATCTCGAAGACGGCGCGGTCGACGTCGGCACCGTCGGCGGCGAGCGCGGCGACCTGGTCGCGGTAGGCGTCGCCCTTGGCGAGGGCGCCGGCGAAGATCGTCGGGTTCGTGGTGACGCCGACGACGTCGCGCTCGGCGATGAGCCGCTCGAGGCCGCCCGAGGTGATCCGCTCGCGCGAGAGGTCGTCGAGCCAGATGCTGACGCCGGCCTGCGAGAGGGCGGCGGTGGGGGTGGTGCTCATGATGATGTCTCCTTCGTGCTCGGTCAGCTCGACGCGAGCGATTCCTTCGCGGCGGCCACGACGTGCTCAGGCGTGATGCCGAACTCGCGGAACAGGGTCTTGTAGTCGGCGGAGGCGCCGAAGTGCTCGATGGACACGGCGCGGCCGCGCGTGCCGAGGTAGCGGTACCAGCTGAGGGCGAGCCCGGCCTCGACGCTGACTCGCGCGGTCACGGACGATGGCAGCACCGACTCGCGGTACTCGGCGGACTGCTCCTCGAACCACTCGAGGCTCGGCGCGGACACCACCCGGGCGGCCACGCCGTCGGCGGCGAGCTGGTCTCGGGCGGCGAGCGCGACCTGGACCTCGGAGCCGGTGGCGATGAGGATCACGTCGGGCGTGCCCGATGCCGCTTCGGCGAGGACGTACGCGCCCTTCGCCACGTTCGAGGCCGCAGCGAGCGTGTCGCCGGATGCCTCGCCCTCGCCGCGCTCGAACACGGGCACGTTCTGGCGGGTCAGCGCGATGCCCGCGGGGCCGCCGCGGCGCTTGAGGACCTCGAGCCATGCCCAGGCGGTCTCGTTCGCATCGGCCGGCCGGACGACGGAGAGGTGCGGGATCGCGCGCAGCGCGCTCAGCTGCTCGATCGGCTGGTGCGTCGGGCCGTCCTCGCCGAGGGCGACCGAATCGTGCGTCCAGACGAAGATCGACGGGATCTGCATGAGCGCGGCGAGACGGACGGCCGGGCGCATGTAGTCGCTGAAGATGAGGAACGTGCCGCCGAAGGCGCGCGTCGGCCCGTGCAGGACGATGCCGTTCAGGATGGCGCCCATGGCGTGCTCGCGGATGCCGAAGTGGAGCACGCGGCCGTAGCGGTTGCCGGGGAACTCGTGCGTCGAGTGCTCGGCCGGGATGAACGACGGTGCGCCGTTGATCGTGGTCAGGTTCGACTCCGCGAGGTCGGCGGATCCGCCCCAGAGCTCGGGGAGGTGGGCGGCGAGCGCGTTGATCGCCTTGCCCGATGCGGCACGCGTCGAGACGTCCGTGCCGGGCTCGAACACCGGGAGGGCGGCCTCGAGCCCCTCGGGCAGCTCACCGGCCTCGAGTCGGTCGAGCAGCGCCTTGCGCTCCGGGTTCGAGGAGGCCCACGCGTCGAACGACGCCTGCCAGGCCTCCTTGGCGTCGGCGGCGCGGTCGCGGGCGTTGCCGCGAGTGCGCTCGAGGACCTCGTCGGCCACGACGAAGTTCTGCGCGGGGTCGAAGCCGAGCACCTCCTTCGTCGCGGCGAGCTCCTCCGCGCCGAGCGCCGAGCCGTGGATCTTGCCGGTGTTCTGCTTCTTGGGCGCAGGCCACCCGATGATCGTCTTCAGCACGATGATCGACGGCCGGGCGGTCTCCGCCTTGGCGGCCTCGATGGCGTCGTTCAGCTCTGCGACGTCCTCGACGTAGTCGCCGGACTTCTTCCAGTCGACCGTCTGCACGTGCCATCCGTAGGCCTCGTACCGCTTGGCGACGTCCTCGGTGAACGCGATGTCGGTGTCGTCCTCGATCGAGATCTGGTTCGAGTCGTAGATGACGACGAGGTTGCCGAGCTGCTGGTGGCCCGCGAGCGAGGAGGCCTCGCTCGTCACGCCCTCCTCGAGGTCGCCGTCGGAGGCGATCACGTACACGTGGTGGTCGAACGGGCTCTCGCCGGCGGGCGCCTCCGGGTCGAACAGGCCGCGCTCGTAGCGCGAGGCGTAGGCGAAGCCGACGGCGCTCGCCAGGCCCTGGCCGAGCGGGCCGGTCGTGATCTCGACGCCGGCCGTGTGGCCGTACTCGGGGTGGCCGGGCGTCTTCGAGCCCCAGGTGCGCAGCGCCTCGAGGTCGGACAGCTCGAGGCCGTCGCCGGCGAGGTAGAGCTGGACGTACTGCGTCAGCGAGCTGTGGCCCGCCGAGAGGATGAAGCGGTCCCGCCCGAGCCAGTCGTGGTCGGCCGGGTCACGGCGCATCACCTTCTGGAAGAGCAGGTACGCGACGGGGGCGAGGCTCATCGCCGTGCCGGGGTGGCCGTTGCCGACCTTCTCCACGGCGTCGGCGGCGAGCACGCGCGCCGTGTCGACCGCGCGATCGTCGATGGGGTCCCAGTGCAGAGTTGCCACGGGTTGGGGTTCCTTCCGGTCGTGACGGAGTCGGGGAGCCTCTCCATTCGGCTCCCGGACCCGCCGGGAAACGCGACGGCGCGGTGGAGCCCGGGACCGATCCGGTCATGCGTCAGGTGGAGTTGCACGTCGAATCCGCGCCACCGGGCGCGCTGGGTTCAGTATATGGAGTCGCCCTCACTCTATGACGGGGCTTGACGCGTCCGTCCGGCGACGATCGGATGGCCTAGAATCGAACGGGCTGCGCGCCCTGACTCGTCTGCGCGCGCCGGAAGAGGAATCAATGCAGGCCGCGCCGACCATCCGTGACGCTCGACGGACGACGAACGTGCGACGCAAGGTCGCTGCATACGTCGCACTCACCAAGCCTCGCGTGATCGAGCTCCTGCTCGTGGTGACCGCGCCGACCATGATCCTCGCCTCGAACGGCCTGCCCGACGTCTGGCTCCTGCTCGCGACGCTCATCGGCGGCGCGATGAGCGCCGGCTCCGCGGGCGCCTTCAACTGCTACATCGACCGCGACATCGACCGCGTCATGAAGCGCACCAAGGGTCGGCCGCTCGTCACCGGCGAACTCACCGACCGCGAGGCGCTGGTCTTCGCGTACGCGCTCGGCGCGGCATCCATCGCCTGGCTCTGGGTCTTCGCCAACTGGCTCGCCGCGCTGCTGTCGCTCGCCGCGATCCTGCTCTACGTCGTCTTCTACAGCCTGATCCTGAAGCGGCGCACGGCGCAGAACATCGTCTGGGGCGGCGTGGCCGGCTGCATGCCCGTGCTGATCGGCTGGGCTGCGGTGACCGAGAGCCTCACCTGGGCGCCGTTCATCCTCTTCCTCATCATCTTCCTCTGGACCCCGCCGCACTACTGGCCGCTGTCGATGAAGTACAAGGACGACTACCAGGCCGCCGGCGTCCCGATGCTCGCCGTCGTGCGCGGCCGCGCGCAGGTGGGCCTGCAGGTCATCCTCTACGCGTACGCGACGGTCGCGGCCTCGCTCCTGCTCATCCCCATCGCGGGCATGGGCCTGCTCTACTCGAGCGTCGCACTCGTGTCCGGCATCTGGTTCGTCGCCGAGTGCCACCGTCTCTACAGCCTCGCGATCCGCGGCCAGGAGGTCTCGCCGATGCGGGTCTTCCACGGCTCGATCGTCTACCTGTCGCTGCTGTTCCTCGCGGTGGGCGTCGACCCGCTGCTGCCCTTCTAGGCCGCAGGCGCCCGAGGACGCGGTCCGCATCACGGGCCTGCTGATCCCGGGGCCGCTGATGATCGAGCGACCCTGAGCACCCGCGGTATCGGCGTGAGCCCACGGGCTCGCGACGACGGCTGCGTCAGCGAGCGGATGCCGCCACGGGTGCGTCGTCGGCAGAGGCATCCGTCGCCACCGGGCGCTTGAGCTTCAGCACCACGACGGTCATCGCCGCGGCCATGAGCGCTGCGAGGACCATGTGGACGCCGACGGCGAGCGGCGGGAGGCCGTTCCGCGCCTGGTAGAGGCCCACGGCGATCTGGACGAGTTCGATCGCGAGCAGCGCCACCATCCATCGGGCGACCTGGAGCCGCAGGCGCCACGCGGCGGTCGCGAGGACGACCGTCAGGGCGAAGAGGGCGTAGCCGGGCCACGCGTGCACGTGCTCGAGGAGCTCGGCGTTGAAGCCGGTGCGCCCGGCGTCGGCGTCGCCGGAGTGCGGACCGGAGGCCGTGGTGAGCACGCCGAAGACGATCGAGATCGCGAGCACCGCGGTCGTCGCGTGCGTGAGGGTGGCGAACCAGCGCGGCGCGGCGAGTTCGCGGGCGCCGGGCGTCGCGTCGAGGCGGACCAGGTAGGCGGCCGTCACGCAGACGAGCACGAGCGAGGCGACGTAGTGGAATCCGACGATGAAGGGGTTGAGGCCGGTCCACACGGTGACGCCGCCCACGACGGCCTGCGCGATGATGCCGAGGAGCACGATCACCGCGAGCCGCCAGAGGTCGCGGCGCTCGCGCCGCAGGCGCCAGATCGAGAGCAGCACGAGCAACGCGACGATGCCGACGACGCCGGTCATGAGTCGGTTGCCGAACTCGATCACGCCGTGGATGCCCATCTCGGGCGTCGTGACGAGCGAGTCGGCCGTGCACATCGGCCAGGTCGGGCAGCCCAGCCCGGACCCGGTGAGGCGGACCGCACCGCCCGTGGCGATGATGATCGTCTGGGCGAGGAACGACAGCCACGCGGCGACGCGCACGCGGCGGTCGATGCGGTCGGGCAGCCAGGCGATGACGCGGTTCACGGCTCGTCGAGTTCCTGATCCGGGTCGGAGTGTGAGGGTTCTGGGAGTCGGGACTCCGGGACCTTCGACCCTATAGACTTGGTTGGTTGACGCGGTTCCGCGCGCGAGTGCGGCGCGGCGCATCACCATTGTAGGTTCGCGACGAAGCCACCCGCACATCACCCCACGACCGAACCGGCACCTCGACCGGAAGGCCGGGGGTGGGCCGGACTGATAGCCGGTGCGCGGGAGGAGAAGAGGGAGAGCATGACGGACGTACTCATCGACCGCCCCGAGTTGGAGGGGCTCGGCACGTACGAGTTCGGCTGGTCCGACTCCGACGTCGCCGGCGCATCCGCTCGCCGCGGCCTGGCGCCCGAAGTGGTGGCCGACATCTCGCGCCTGAAGGACGAACCCGAGTGGATGCTCCAGCGTCGCATGCGCGGGCTGCAGCTGTTCGACCGCAAGCCGATGCCGTCCTGGGGCGCCGACCTGTCGGACATCGACTTCGACAACATCAAGTACTTCGTCCGGTCCACCGAGAAGCAGGCCCAGACCTGGGAGGACCTGCCCGAGGACATCCGCAACACCTACGAGCGCCTCGGCATCCCCGAGGCCGAGCGCCAGCGCCTCGTCGCGGGCGTCGCCGCGCAGTACGAGTCGGAGGTCGTCTACCACCAGATCCGCGAGGACCTGGAGGAGCAGGGCGTCATCTTCCTCGACACCGATACGGCGCTGCGCGAGCACCCGGAGATCTTCCAGGAGTACTTCGGCACCGTCATCCCGGCGGGCGACAACAAGTTCGCTGCGCTGAACACCGCGGTCTGGTCCGGCGGGTCGTTCGTCTACGTCCCGAAGGGCGTGCACGTCGAGATCCCGCTGCAGGCCTACTTCCGGATCAACACCGAGAACATGGGCCAGTTCGAGCGGACCCTGATCATCGCCGACGAGGACAGCTACGTCCACTACATCGAGGGCTGCACCGCCCCGATCTACAAGTCCGACTCGCTGCACTCGGCGGTCGTCGAGATCATCGTGAAGAAGAACGCCCGCGTGCGGTACACGACGATCCAGAACTGGTCGAACAACGTCTACAACCTCGTGACCAAGCGCGCCGTCGCGCACGAGGGCGCCACCATGGAGTGGGTCGACGGAAACATCGGCTCGAAGGTCACGATGAAGTACCCGTCGATCTTCCTCATGGGCGAGCACGCCAAGGGCGAGACCCTGTCGGTCGCGTTCGCGGGCCCGGGCCAGCACCAGGACGCCGGCGCGAAGATGATCCACATGGCGCCGTACACGCAGTCGTCGATCGTCTCCAAGTCGATCGCGCGCGGCGGAGGGCGCGCGGGCTACCGCGGCGAGGTGCGGGTGGATGCCAACGCGCACCACTCGGCGAACACCGTGCGCTGCGACGCCCTGCTCGTCGACACCATCTCGCGTTCCGACACCTACCCGGCGATCGACATCCGCGTCGACGACGTGCAGCTCGGCCACGAGGCCACGGTCTCGAAGGTCAGCGAGGAGCAGCTCTTCTACCTCATGTCGCGCGGCCTCCCCGAGGACGAGGCGATGGCCATGATCGTGCGCGGCTTCATCGAGCCGATCGCGCGCGAGCTGCCCATGGAGTACGCGATGGAACTCAACAAGCTCATCGAGATGGGCATGGAAGGATCGGTCGGCTAACAGATGAGCACCGCGATGCAGAGCACCGCCATGCCCACCCCAGAGCAGCACGGTTTCCGCGCCCACTCCGACGGTCCGGTCGTGCCGGTCCAGACCCGGTCGGAGCGCTTCCGCTCCACCGAGGTCGCCGACTTCGCCCCCGTCACGGGCCGCGAGCACGAGTGGAAGTACTCGCCGGTGGCGACCTTCGCCGACCTGATCTCCGGCGACCTCGACGGCTCGCGCCTCGAGGTGACGTCGACGGATGCCGCAGGCGTCGCCCTCTCCTGGATCGCCCGCGACGACGCCCGCATCGGGCGCGCGGGCATCCCCGAGGAGCGGGCGTCGGCCAACGCCTGGTCGAGCTTCGACGAGGCGCTCCTCGTCGAGGTCTCGGGCGAGGAGGCGAAGACCGTCACCGTCACCCGCTCCGACCTCGGCACGAGCCCGCGCGCCGCCCACACCGTGATCGAGGCAGCGCCGTTCAGCCGCGGGCTGGTCGTGCTGCGCGGCATCGGCGACGCACGGCTCACCGAGAACGTCGAGATCGTCGTCGGCGAGGGGGCGAACCTCGAGGTCGTCTCGCTGCAGGAGTGGAGCGACGAGTCGGTCCACCTCGCGAGCCACTTCGCGCGCATCGGCCGTGATGCCAGGCTCAAGCACATCGTCGTCTCGCTCGGCGGCAAGGTCGTGCGCGTGAACCCGTCGACGCACCTCGCCGAGCAGGGTTCCGACGTCGAGGCGCTCGGGCTCTACTTCTCCGACGCCGGCCAGCACCTCGAGCAGCAGGTGTTCGTGCACCACGATGCACCGCACACCCGTTCGCGCGTGACGTACAAGGGCGCGCTGCAGGGCGAGGGCGCGCGCAGCGTCTGGATCGGCGACGTGCTCATCGGCAATGCCGCGACCGGCACCGACAGCTACGAGCAGAACCGCAACCTCGTCCTGACGGACGGCACGCGCGCGGACTCGGTCCCGAACCTCGAGATCGAGACCGGCGACATCGAGGGCGCCGGCCACGCGTCGGCGACCGGCCGGTTCGACGACGAGCAGCTGTTCTACCTGCAGGCGCGAGGAATCCCCGAGGAGGAGGCGCGCCGTCTGGTCGTCCGCGGGTTCCTCAACGAGGTCGTCCAGCAGATCGGCGACGCCGAACTCGAGGAGCGTCTCATCCGGGCGCTCGAAGCGGAACTCCAGGGGAGCTGACGTGGCATCCACTCGCGTGTGCGGGGTCGACGACCTCGCCGTCAATGAGGCGCAGAAGTTCGTGGTCGACGGCGTCCCCATCGCGGTCGTCAAGGACTCGGCCGGCGCCATCTTCGCCATCGGCGACACCTGCACTCACGGCGACATCTCGCTCTCCGAGGGGTTCGTCGAGGACGACACGCTCGAGTGCTGGGCCCACGGCTCGAAGTTCTCCCTCCTCACGGGCAAGCCGCTCACGCTGCCGGCGTACGAGCCCGTCCCCGTCTACCAGGTCGAGATCACCGACGGGGGCGTGTTCATCGACCCCGCGGTGAAGCTCGCCGTCTGACCCACCTGCCTCCCGGCCCTCGCGGCCGGACACGAACCGAAAGAGACACCGAATCACCATGTCCGTGCTCGAGATCAAGAACCTGCACGTCAACGTCGAGACCGACCAGGGCACCCGCGAGATCCTCCGCGGCGTCGACCTGACCATCCGCGAGGGCGAGATCCACGCGATCATGGGGCCGAACGGCTCCGGCAAGTCGACGCTCGCCTACACGATCGCCGGCCACCCCAAGTACACCGTCGTCCAGGGCGAGATCCTGCTCGACGGCGAGAACGTGCTCGAGATGTCCGTCGACGAGCGCGCCCGTGCCGGAATGTTCCTGGCGATGCAGTACCCGGTCGAGATCCCGGGCGTCACGGTCACGAACTTCCTCCGCACCGCGAAGACCGCGATCGACGGCGAGGCGCCGTCGATCCGCACGTGGCTGAAGGACGTCCGCGGCGCGATGTCGAACCTCAAGATGGACTCGGCCTTCGCCGAGCGCAACGTCAACGAGGGGTTCTCGGGCGGCGAGAAGAAGCGCAACGAGATCCTCCAGCTCGAGCTGCTGAAGCCGAAGTTCGCGGTGCTCGACGAGACCGACTCGGGCCTCGACGTCGACGCGCTCAAGGTCGTCTCCGAGGGCGTGAACCGCGCCCACGCGAACACCGGCCTGGGCATCCTGCTCATCACGCACTACACGCGCATCCTCCGCTACATCACGCCCGACTTCGTGCACGTCTTCGTCGCCGGCCGGATCGCCGAGCAGGGCGGTCCCGAGCTCGCCGACCGGCTCGAGGAAGAGGGCTACGACCGCTACCACGTCGCCGAGTCGGCGACGCAGTAATCGGGCGTAGGCTGGACGCATGGTCACCTCACTCGCACCCGAGCGCTACGACCAGATCAGCGAGGCGCTGAAGGACGTCGTCGACCCCGAGCTCGGCGTCAACATCGTCGATCTGGGCCTCATCTACGACCTGAACTGGGACGACGAGAACGACGCACTCGTCGTCAACATGACCCTGACGAGCGCCGGCTGCCCGCTCACCGACGTCATCGAGGAGCAGACCGCCGAGGCGCTCGACGGCACCGTCGAGCGGTTCCGCATCAACTGGGTGTGGATGCCGCCGTGGGGGCCCGAGCGGATCACGGACGACGGACGCGACATGATGCGCGCGCTCGGCTTCGCGATCTGAACCGAACCTCGTCGAGGGAGGTCCCGGAAGGGGCCTCCCTCGTGGCTTCCCCGGCGTGTCCGGCCCCGTCGGGGAATAGGCTCGGGGCATGCAGGGAACGGCCGCGTCCGCCCGCGACGCGTACACGCACGGCCACCACGAGAGCGTCCTCCGAGTGCACGAGTGGCGCACGGTCGAGAACTCCGCGGCGTACCTCGCGCCGCACCTCCGGGAGGGGATGCGGGTCCTCGACATCGGGAGCGGCCCAGGCACGATCACGCTCGACCTCGCCCGCCGGGTCCGACCCGGACGAGCCGTCGGCGTCGACGCATCCGCCGAGGTCGTCGCACGCGCGCAGGGACTCGCCCAGAGCGAGGGGGTTCACAACGCGGAGTTCCGCACCGGGGACGCCTACCACCTCGACTTCCCGGACGGCGTGTTCGACGTCGTCCACGCGCACCAGGTGCTGCAGCACCTGGCACGTCCCGTCGATGCCCTGCGCGAGTTCCGCCGCGTGCTGCGGCCGGGCGGCCTGCTGGCCGCACGCGACGTGGACTACGGCGGCGTGATCTGGAGCCCGGAGTCGCCCGAGCTCGCGCGCTGGCGCGAGCTCAACGAGCTCATCTGCGCGTGGAACGGCGGCGACGGCAATGCCGGGCGCCACCTCACCCGCTGGGCGCGCGCGGCAGGGTTCGCGGAGGTCGAGTCGAGCGGCTCCGTGTGGGTGTTCTCGTCGGATCGCGACCGCGAGTGGTGGGGCGGCAACTGGGCGCAGCGCGCGCTGCACTCCACCTTCGCGGCGCACGCGATCGAATCCGGGCACGCGTCCCGCGCGGAACTCGAGGCGATCTCCTCGGCCTGGAGCCGCTGGGCTGCGGATCCCGACGGGTGGTTCCTCATGCCGCACGGCGAGGTCCTCGCGCGCGCGTGAGGACGGGCCGGAACCCGCCCGCCCGCCCGCCGTCCTACCAGTCGTCGCCGTCGTCGACGGCGCCGCCACCGCTCGGGTGCTCGAGCGTCACGACCGTGCCGTCGTCGAGCTCGGCGATCGGCCGGCCCTCCAGCCACGTCAGCGTCCAATGCCGGCCGGCGCCGTCGGGGGTGCCGGACTCGGCCGCGGCGATGCCGGGGCGGAGCTCCATCGGCACGGATCGCGGCGGCTCGTCGCCGAAGGCCCAACGTGTGCCCAACTGCATCAGATCTCCATCTCGAACGCGATCCCGGGGGAGCGGCGGGCGATCTCGTCGGAGAGGCGCAGCCCGTCGACGTCACCGGGGTCGCTGGTCCAGGTGATGCGCGTCGCATGAAGTTCGCCCGCCAGCGCGCGGACGCGTTCGAGGAGCCGTCCGGCGACGCCGTGCCGGCGGTGCGCCTCGACGACGTAGAGGTCGTCCACGACGATGCCGATGCTCGCGTCGAGGGTGCGGGGTTCGGGGTGCGCATGCACGAGACCGACGAGGGTGCCCTCGTCGTCGACCGCGACCGCCGCGCGAAGCGCGTTCCGCGGGTCCTGGATCCAGCTCCAGACGATGAGCGCCTTGGTGTCGTCGAGCCTGCGTCCGCGGTTCGCGCAGTACGCGTCGAACAGGGGCAGCCAGGCGAAGAAGTCGTTGTCCGCGACGTCCCGCACGGTCACGCTCATGCGCTCGCCTCCTCCCTCGGGACCTCGAGCACGACGTCGCGCACCTCGAGCACCTCGGCCTCCTCGAAGCGGAGGTCGGCGATGCGGCCGACGGCGCGCAGGTCGCTCGCGGCCGAGGCGAGGAGCGAGGTCGCGGCGGCGGGTGCGGCGATCACGGCGCTCGCGACCGGCGTCTTCTGCGAGGCCTTCGCATCGGTCTTCGCGCGCCGGATGCCGGTGAGTGCGAGGCTCGCGAGCTCGAGCAGCTCGACGCCCGCCTCGCCGCGCGCGGCGAGTTCGTCGACGGCCGGCCAGTCGGCCACGTGCACCGATCCGGGGTTCGACCAGCTCCAGGCCTCCTCCGCGGCGTACGGGATGACCGGCGCGAACAGCCGCAGCAGCACGCTGAGCGCGGTCTTGAGCGCAGCGACCGCCGAGGCCTGCTCGGGGCTCGCCTCGCCGTACGCGCGCTCCTTCACGAGCTCGAGGTAGTCGTCGCAGAAGGTCCAGAAGAACGTCTCGGAGACCTCGAGGGCGCGCGCGTGGTCGTAGGACTCGAGCGCGCGCGTCGCCTGGTCGACGACCGTCGCGAGCCCGGCCAGCATGCTGCGATCGACGGGCACGGTCACCGCGGCATCCGCTGCGCCCTCGAAGCCGAGGATGAACTTCGCGGCGTTCAGCACCTTGATGGCGAGGCGCCGGCCGATCTTCACCTGCGTCGGGTTCTGCGGGTCGAATGCCGCGTCGGTGCCGAGTCGGGAGGACGCCGCCCAGTAGCGCACCGCGTCGGCGCCGTGCTGGTCGAGCAGGCCGGCGGGCGTGACGACGTTGCCCTTCGACTTCGACATCTTCTTGCGGTCGGGGTCGACGATGAAGCCCGAGATGGCGGCGTTCGACCAGGGCGCGACGCCGTGCTCGAGTTCGGCGCGCAGCGCCGTCGAGAAGAGCCACGTGCGGATGATGTCCTGGCCCTGCGGGCGCAGCGAGTACGGGAAGACGAGGTCGAACAGCTCGGGGTCGCGCTCCCAGCCGCCCGCGAGCTGCGGCGTCAGCGAGGAGGTCGCCCAGGTGTCCATGACGTCGTGCTCGCCGATGAAGCCGCCGGCCTGCCCGCGCTGCGACTCGTCGTATCCGGGCGCCGCCGTCGAGGACGGGTCGACGGGCAGCATCTCGCGCGTGGCGACGATGGGCTCGTCGAACACCGGGTTCCCCGCGGCGTCGACGGGGTACCACACGGGGATCGGGACGCCGAAGAAGCGCTGCCGGGAGATCAGCCAGTCGCCGGAGAGCCCGCCGACCCAGTTCTCGTAGCGCACCCGCATGAAGTCGGGGTGCCAGTCGATCCCGCGGCCGCGCTCCAGCAGGCGATCCTTGAGCGCCTCGTCGCGCGCGCCGTTCACCACGTACCACTGACGGGTCGAGACGATCTCGAGCGGACGGTCGCCCTTCTCGAAGAACTTCACCGGGTGGGTGATCGCCTTCGGGTCGGCGAGGAGGTCGCCGCTCTCGCGGAGCAGCTCCACGACGGCCTGCTTGGCGGAGAACGCGGTCTTGCCCGCGAGCTTCGCGTACGCCTCGCGCCCGGCCTCCGTCGCGATCGCCTCCGGCGCCTCGGCGATGATGCGGCCGTCGAAGCCGATGATCGCGCGGTTCGGAAGGTCGAGCTCGCGCCACCAGACGACGTCGGTCACGTCGCCGAAGGTGCAGATCATCGCGATGCCGGTGCCCTTGTCCTTCTGCGCGAGGTGGTGCGCCACGACGGGCACCTCGACGCCGAAGACGGGCGTGGTCACGGTCGTGCCGAAGAGCGGCTGGTAGCGCTCGTCGTCGGGGTGCGCCACGAGCGCCACGCACGCGGGGATGAGCTCGGGCCGGCTGGTCTCGATCTCGACGTGACCGCCGTCGGGCTTGGCGAACGCCACGCGGTGGTAGTGGCCGGGCTGCTCGCGGTCCTCGAGCTCGGCCTGCGCGACGGCGGTGCGGAACGTGACGTCCCACAGGGTCGGGGCGAGGGCCTGGTAGGCCTCGCCGCGCTCGACGTTGCGGACGAAGGCGAGCTGCGACGTGAACAGGGCCTCGTCGGCGATGGTCCGGTAGGTCTGCGTCCAGTCGACCGAGAGGCCGAGCTGGCGCCAGAGGGCCTCGAACTGCTGCTCGTCCTCGACGGTCAGCCGCTCGCACAGCTCGATGAAGTTGCGGCGGCTGATCGGCTTCTGGTCGGCGGCCTTGACGCTCTTGCCCTCGCCGCCCTCGAACGGCGGCGTGAAGTCGGCCTCGTACGGCAGGGTCGGGTCGCAGCGCACGCCGTAGTAGTTCTGCACGCGGCGCTCGGTGGGCAGGCCGTTGTCGTCCCAGCCCATCGGGTAGAACACGTGCTTGCCGCGCATGCGCTGGAATCGCGCCATGACGTCGGTGTGCGTGTAGGAGAAGACGTGGCCGATGTGCAGCGAGCCGGAGGCGGTGGGCGGCGGCGTGTCGATCGAGTAGATGGCCTCGCGGGTCGCGCCCTCGCGTTCGAACCGGTAGGTCCCCTCGGTCTCCCAGACGCCGCCCCACTTGGATTCGAGGCCCTCGAGTGCGGGCTTGTCGGGGATGCGCGCGGTGTCGGTCATGATGCTCCGGTTCGGTATGTGCGGCACCGAGTCCACTGGGGTGCCTGAATATGCGACAGTCCAGCCTACCGGAGTCGTGGGAATCCGCCGTGACCTGCGGGGACGCGGGCGGCGTGCGTGCCGTCGGAGCCGGCGGGGGCGGATGCCGCGAGCGCGCGCCGCGGCATCCGCCCCCGGTTCCCCGGTCTCAGACGCTCGCGGGCGCCACCTCGCGGCCGTCCTCGGAGATCGGCGCGTGTCGGACACGGTTCGCCGCCCACGCGGAGACCAGCGTGATCGCGGAGAGCAGCGCGAGGACGACGCCGGGGTGCCACCAGACGTATCCGGTCGACTCGCCGAGCAGCGTCGTCACGAGCGGGATGAATCCGCTGACCGCCGCCGCGACCGCGTAGGCGACCGAGAGCGCCGAGTACCTGTAGTGGTCGGCGAACAGGTCGTTCATGAGCCCGCCGAGGGCCGCCCACGACATCGTCGGCAGGATGCCTCCGACGATCATCGTGCCGACCAGGACCGGGAAGCTCGCGAACTGCAGCAGCCAGTACATCGGGAAGGTGATGAGCAGCGTTCCGAGGGCGCCGTACGCGACGACCTTCGCCGAGCCGACTCGCGTCGCCCACCGGCCGAACAGCGGGATCGTGATCAGCTGCAGCAGCCCGCCGATCGTGGTCGCCACGAGCAGGTCCTGGAAGCTGAAGCCGAGCGTCGTCACGCCGTAGTTGATCGTGTACGTGTTCATCAGCGAGTACGAGCCGATGCCGAGAAGGGCCGCACCGAACGCGATGACGAGGGCCTTGGGCTGCGCGCGGAACATCGTGGCGAACGGCACGCGGTCGCGACGCTGCTCCGAGACGACGGCCTTGAAGACGGGCGTCTCGTCGATGGTCAGGCGGAGGTAGAGCGAGACGGCGAGGAGCGGGATCGCGAGGAGGAACGGGATGCGCCAGCCCCACGCCGCGAGTTCCTCGGCCGGAAGGGCGAGCGTCATCACGATGAACACGACCGCCGAGAGGATCGAGCCGACGGGCGAGCCCAGCTGCGGCACCGCCGCGTAGAAGGCGCGCTTGACGGGGCTGGAGTGCTCGGTCGCGAGGAGGATCGAACCGCCCCACTCGCCGCCGAGCGAGAGGCCCTGCGCCACGCGCAGCAGGACGAGCAGCACGGCGCCGAGCCATCCGGCCTGCGCGTACGTCGGGAGCAGGCCGATGAGGCCGGTCGCGACGCCCATGATGCCGATGGTCCAGAGCAGGGTGGCGCGCCGGCCGAGCCGGTCGCCCATGTGGCCGAAGATCGCGGCGCCGAGCGGGCGCACGACGAACGCGACGCCGATCGTGGCGAACGCGGCGAGCGTGCCGCCGAACTGCCCGAGCGGGTCGAAGAACAGCGGGCCGATGAAGTAGGCGCTGAAGTACGCGAACACGTAGAAGTCGAAGGACTCGAGCGACGTGCCGATCATGGACGCCCAGGCGACGCGCCGGACGGGCGACGACGAGGCGGGAAGGGAAGCAGGGGATGGGGCTTCGGTGGTCACGGGGAGCCATCTTGACAGCGAGCGGATGCCTCGACAAGCCGAATGCGATAGATGTGCTATCGCGGCTATCGCAAGTGCTACCATCGGTCGGTGCGCATCACGCTCGACGCCGCCGCCCCGGGGCCGATCTTCGAACGGCTCGCCGCCGCCCTCCGCGCCGCGATCGTCGACGGTCGGATCGGGTTCGGCGAGCGACTGCCGCCCGCCCGCGGGCTCGCCGAGCAGCTCGGCGTGAACGTCAACACCGCACTCCGCGCGTACCGGCTGCTCCGGGAGGAGGGCTTCATCGACCTGCATCCCGGCCGGGGCGCGACGGTCGCGAAGCGGCTGGGCCACCACACGGCGCTGGCCGGCGCCATCCACGACCTCGTCGACGAGGCCCGGCTAAACGGCGTGGACCGGGAGGCACTGCTCGCCCTCGTCCGCGGGGCCTGGCGCTGAGCCGTCCTGGAGTGGCTCGGTGCCGGCGCGCGACGCGGGGGGAGCGCGCGGTACCATTGACGGCAACGACATCGATCCGGCCATCACCGGGGAGTCTTCGGAAGAACGCGGAACGGGCGCCTCGGCATCCGTCTCGTCACTAGAACCGAACGGGTCCAGCCCGTCACAGCTGACGAACGAGAGGTCCCGCATCGCCGGGACAAGCGGGGTGGTACCGCGGTTGGGCTCGACGAGCCGGCCGTCCTCGTGAACCGGCGAGATCCAGCAGGAGCGAGCGTTGTACCCCAAGGGCCACGACCCCGAGCAGCAGTCCGTCACGCCGTCGCCGTCCTTCCCGGCGATCGAGCAGGAGATGCTCGCGCACTGGAAGGCCGACGGCACGTTCCAGGCCTCGATCGACCAGCGCGCGGGCGCCGAGGAGTGGGTCTTCTACGACGGCCCTCCGTTCGCCAACGGCCTGCCGCACTACGGCCACCTGCTGACCGGCTACGCGAAGGACGTCTTCCCGCGCTTCCAGACCATGCGCGGCAAGCAGGTGCACCGCCGCTTCGGCTGGGACACCCACGGCCTGCCCGCCGAGCTCGAGGCGGAGCGCCAGCTCGGGATCACCGACAAGATGCAGATCGAGGAGATGGGCATCGCCGCGTTCAACCGTGCCGCGCGCGAGGCCGTGCTCCGGTACACCGAGGAGTGGCAGGACTACGTCACCCGCCAGGCGCGCTGGGTCGACTTCGAGAACGACTACAAGACGCTCGACGTGACCTTCATGGAGTCCGTGCTCTGGGCGTTCAAGACGCTGCACGAGAAGGGCCTCGCCTACGAGGGCCACCGCGTGCTGCCGTACTGCTGGCGCGACCAGACGCCGCTGTCGAACCACGAGCTGCGCATGGACGACGACGTCTACAAGCCGCGCCAGGACCAGACCGTCACGGTCACGTTCCCGCTCACCGGCCCGAAGGCCGAGGCCCTCGGCCTCACCGCGGTGCGGGCGCTCGCCTGGACGACCACGCCCTGGACCCTGCCCACGAACTTCGCGCTCGCCGTCGGGCCCGAGATCACCTACGCAGTCGTGCCGGCCGGCCCGAACGGCACACCCGACGCCACCGTGCTCCGCGAGCACGCCCCGGGCGGCCCCGACGACACCGAGGTGCTGGGCGCCGAGTACCTGCTCGCGCTCGACCTCGTCGGCAACTACGCGAAGGACCTCGGCTACGACTCGGCCGACGAGGCGCGCGCGGCCGTGTCGCGCACCGTGGTCGGCGCCGAGCTCGAGGACGTCACCTACGACCGCCTGTTCGACTACTACGCCGACGTCGAGCGGTTCGGCCTCGAGCGCGCCTGGCGCGTGCTCCTGGCCGACTACGTCACGACCGAGGACGGCACGGGCATCGTCCACCAGGCTCCCGCCTACGGCGAGGAGGACCAGAAGGTCTGCGAGGCGCACGGCATCCCCGTCGTGATCTCGGTCGACGACTCGGGCCGGTTCCTCCCCGAGGTGACGGATGTCGCCGGCCTGCTCTGGTCCGACGCGAACAAGCCGCTCACGCAGCTGCTGAAGGCCGAAGGGCGCCTGCTCCGCCAGGCGAGCTACGAGCACTCGTACCCGCACTGCTGGCGCTGCCGGAACCCGCTCATCTACAAGGCGGTCTCCAGCTGGTTCGTGCGCGTCCCCGAGTTCCGCGACCGCATGAGCGAGCTCAACGAGGACATCACCTGGGTCCCCGAGAACGTCAAGTACGGCCAGTTCGGCAAGTGGGTGGGCAACGCCCGCGACTGGTCGATCAGCCGCAACCGCTACTTCGGCTCGCCGATCCCGGTGTGGAAGAGCGACGACCCCGAGTACCCGCGCGTCGACGTGTACGGCTCGCTCGAGGAGCTCGAGCGCGACTTCGGCCGCGTGCCGACCAACCCGGAGGGCGAGCCCGACCTCCACCGCCCGTACATCGACGAGCTCACCCGGCCGAACCCCGACGACCCGACCGGGAAGTCGACGATGCGCCGGATCAACGACGTGTTCGACGTGTGGTTCGACTCGGGCTCGATGCCCTTCGCTCAGGTGCACTACCCGTTCGAGAACGAGGACTGGTTCGACACCCACAACCCGGCCGACTTCATCGTCGAGTACATCGGGCAGGCGCGCGGCTGGTTCTACGTCATGCACGTGCTCGCGACCGCGCTCTTCGACCGCCCGGCGTTCAAGAACGTCGTGAGCCACGGCATCGTGCTCGGCAGCGACGGGCAGAAGATGTCGAAGTCGCTGCGAAACTACCCCGACGTCTCCGAGGTGTTCGAGCGCGACGGATCCGACGCGATGCGCTGGTTCCTCATGTCGAGCCCCGTGCTGCGCGGCGGCAACCTCGTGGTCACCGAGGAGGGCATCCGCGAGGGCGTGCGCCAGCTCATGCTGCCGCTCTGGAGCACGTGGTACTTCTTCTCCCTGTACGCCAACACGGCGAGGGAGGGCGGCTACGAGGCCTCCCGCTCGACCTCGTCGACCGACGTGCTCGACCGGTACCTGCTGGCCAAGCTGCGCGACCTCGTCGAGGCCGTCACGGCCGACTACGAGGACTTCGACACGACGCTCGCCTCGCAGAAGCTCCGCGACTTCGGCGACGTGCTCACGAACTGGTACGTGCGCCGGTCGCGCGAACGGTTCTGGCAGGGCGTGGGTGCCGACGGCTCGGGCGCCGAGGCGTTCGACACGCTCTACACGGTGCTCGAGACGCTCACGCGCCTCGCGGCACCGATGCTGCCGCTCGTGACCGAGAAGGTCTGGCGCGGACTCACGGGCGGTCGCAGCGTGCACCTGGCCGACTGGCCGGTCGCCGACGAGTTCCCGGCCGACGGCGACCTCGTCGCCGCGATGGACGCCGTGCGCGAGGTCACCGGTGCGGTGCTCGCACTCCGCAAGCAGGCCGGTCGCCGCGTGCGCCTGCCGCTCGCGTCGCTCACGGTCGTGACGACGGATGCCGCGAGCCTCGCGCCGTTCGAGTCGATCCTGCGCGACGAGCTCAACGTCAAGCGCGTCGACCTCGTCGAGCTCGACGACTCGAGCGCAGCGGCCTACGGCGTGACCAAGCGCCTCACTGTGAACGCCCGCGCGGCGGGCCCGCGACTCGGCAAGCAGGTGCAGCAGGCCATCCAGGCGGCCCGCGGCGGCGACTGGTCGGTCGACGGCGACGCGGTCGTGGCCGGCGGTATCGCGCTCGAGCCGGGCGAGTACGAGCTCGTGCTCGAGGCGAGCGGCGGTGCCGACGGCGGCAACGCGCTCGGCCTCCTCGCCGACGGCGGCTTCGCGATCCTCGCCGTGCGCACCACGCCC
>NZ_SDPL01000050.1 GCF_004135055.1 Agromyces binzhouensis
CGCCGCCGCACTCACCCCGGCGACGCGCGGGCTGATCGGGGCGGACGAGCTCGCGGCGCTGCCGGCGGGTGCCGTGCTGGTCAACGTGGCGCGCGGGGGACTGGTCGACTCCGACGCGCTCGTCGCCGCGCTCGAGTCGGGACGGCTCGGCGGGGCCGGTCTCGACGTCACCGAGCCGGAACCGCTGCCCGCGGAACATCCGCTCTGGACCGCCCCGAACTGCCTCGTCACGCCCCACGTCGCCGACACGGAGGCCATGACCGTGCCGCTGTTCGCGCACCGGATCGCGGCGAACGTCGCCGCCTTCGTGGGCGGCACGACCTTCGACGGACGCATCGATCTCGAGGCCGGATACTGACGTCAGCTGAGCCCGGCTCGGATTGGGACTCCGGCGCTCGCTTTGCTACAGTATCTCTGCGCCCAGCGTGATCCTCCATAGCTCAATTGGCAGAGCAATCGGCTGTTAACCGATAGGTTCTTGGTTCGAGTCCAAGTGGGGGAGCTTCCCCGGCCCGGACCACATCGTCCGGGCCGTCGTCGTCTCCGGGCCGTGTCCGCCCGCGCGGAGGCGCTCGATTTGCGCGGACCCGCCACCTGCGGGTCAACTGGGATCCGTGCCCGGACCCGACGTCGACGCCTCGATCCGCGGTGCGCGACGCGACGGCATCGCCGTCGGGCTCGCGACCGCCGCGTACGGCATCTCGTTCGGCGCGCTGTCGGTCGCATCGGGGCTCGACGTCTGGCAGACGTGCTTCCTCAGCCTCGTGATGTTCACGGGCGGGTCGCAGTTCGCGCTCGTCGGCGTGATCGGTGCGGGCGGCGCCGCGGCCGGGGGATCCGCCATCGCGGCCGCTGCGCTGCTCGGCGTGCGGAACGTCGTCTACGGCATGCGCATGCGGCCGGTGGTCAGCGAGCACGGCCTCGCGCACCGCGTCGCCGCGGCCTGGCTGACGATCGACGAGTCGACGGCCGTCGCGCTCGCGCAGGACGACGAGCGCGCGGCGCGCGTCGGCTTCTGGGTCACGGGCCTCGCGATCTTCGTCGGGTGGAACCTCACCACGCTCCTCGGCGCCCTCATCGGCGATGCACTGGGCGACACCCGCGCGTACGGGCTCGACGCCGCCGCCGCGGCCGCGTTCCTGGGCCTGCTCTGGCCGAGGCTCAAGCGGGTGCAGGCGGGCGCGACGGCCGTGCTCGCGGCCGTCGTGGCCACGGTGGCCACGCCGGTGCTCGCACCCGGGTTGCCGGTCCTCGTCGCGGCGGTCGTCGCCGTCGTGGTCGGCTGGTTCGACCTCTTCCGTCGACGGGAGGCCGCGGGATGACCGTGTGGCACGTGATCCTGATCGCGACCGCGGCGACCCTGGCGTTGAAGCTCGCCGGTCACCTCGTGCCCGCCTCGTTCCTCGAGCGCGAGCGACCGGCGAGGATCGCCGACCTGCTCACCGTCGCGCTGCTCGCGGCGCTCATCGCGGTCCAGACCCTCGCGGTCGGGCAGGGGCTCGTCATCGACGCCCGGGTTCCGGCGCTCGTCGTCGCCGCCGCGCTCTATGCGGTGCGGACGCCCTTCATCGTCGTGGTCGCAGTCGCCGCGGCCGTGGCGGCCGGCATCCGGTTCTTCGCGTAGCGCGGTCGGTGGCGAGCGGAGCGCGAGCGGATGACGCGGCTCACGCGTCGAGGTCGTCGACGCCCGGCGTCCAGCTCGAACCCGGCCGGCCCCAGCCGCGCTTGCGCGTGATCTTCTGCACGATGCGCTGGTCGTGGTCGTCGAGCCGGTCCATGTAGAGCACGCCGTCGAGGTGGTCGTACTCGTGCTGGAAGATGCGCGCCAGCCATCCGTCGGCGACGATCTCGAAGGGCTCGCCCTCGAGGTCGGTCGCACGCAGGATGGCGCGTTCCGCCCGTCGCAGCCCGAACCGCTCGCCGGGGAAGGAGAGGCACCCCTCGGACTCGTCGTCCTCGTCGGGCATGCCCGGGACCGGCGGCGAGATCCACAGCTCGGGGTTGATGGCCACGCCGCGCCACTCGCGGTCGTCCTCGTCGGTCCACCCGAACGTGAACAATCGCAGCGGGACGCCGACCTGCGGACCGGCGAGACCGACGCCGGGCGCGGCATCCATCGTCTCGAACATGTCGCGCACGAGGGTGCGGATCTCGTCGTCGATCGCCTCGACCGGCGAGGCCGGCGCATGGAGCACGGGGTCGCCCGTGATTCGGATCGGGAGCACGGCCATTCGCCAAGGATATCCGCGAGCGAGCCGGTAGGGTCGAGGGGTGGATCCGGACCTCAGCGAGCTCGGCGAGCTGATCCCGCTCGATCCGACGCAGTTCATCGGCATCCCGCTCGCGCTCGTCGGAGCGGTCTTCCTGTCCCTCGGGGCCCAGTTCCAGCACCGCGGCGTGGTCAAGGTCGAGGCGAACACGGCCGACACCCTCGGCAAGGGGCTGAACGGCAGGCAGCTCGCGCTCCTGCTCGCACGGCCGTCGTGGGTGCTCGGCACCCTCATGCTCGGGCTCGCGATCGTCTTCCAGCTCTCGAGCCTCTACTTCGCGCCGCTGATCGTGGTGCAGCCGCTCGGCGCGCTCGCGCTCGTGATCACGTCGATCATGAACTCGCGCATCAACAAGGTGAGCCTCAACCGCAAGTCGATCACGGCGATCGTGATGTGCGTCGGCGGCGTGTTCCTGTTCGTCGGGGTCGCCGCGTTCACCGCCGTCGACAAGCCGGTGCAGGCGCGACAGCTCATCACCATCCTCATCGTCCTCATGGTGGTGCTCGCCGCCGCGGCGGTGACCTTCGCGCTGTTCCGCCAGCGCATCCGTGCGATCTTCTACGTGCTCATGGCGGGCGTGCTGTACGGCTTCGTGGCGACGCTCGCCAAGGTCGTGCTCTCGCGCGTCGACCAGGGCGAGTTCGACTGGCTCACCCTGCTCTGCGTGATCGCCCTGCTCGCGGCGACGGGCCTCGGCGCGTACTTCGTGCAGAACGCCTACGCGAGCGGTCCGCCCGACCTCGTGATCGCGGGCCTCACGGTGGTCGACCCGATGGTCGCGGTGCTCATCGGCATCGTGGTGCTCGACGAGGCGTCGCAGGCGCCCCCGTGGGCGATCGGCGTGTTCGCGGTGACGGGTGCGGTGGCGATCTGGGGCGTGTTCCTGCTGGCGAAGAACCATCCGCAGACACGGCTCTGACGACGATCGGATGCGAGGCGCCGATGCGCCCGTCACGCTCATGCGAGCAGGGGCTGGCGCGTGAGATCGGCGCTGCGACCGGTGCTCTCGTAGACTAGGGTCGGATGAACCCAGCCCACGCTGCCCGTCCCGATCTCCCGACAGGCCCGGCCCCGGCCACCCACCCCGTTCCACGAACAGCGAGGTAGAGCACCACGTGTCCGACTCATCGAGCGTGTCCGCCGACCCCGGCTCGAAGCGCCCGCTCCGGATCCTGATCGGCGCCGACACCTTCGCGCCCGACGTCAACGGAGCCGCCCGCTTCGCCGAGCGGCTCGCCGCCGGACTCGTCGAGCGCGGCCACGACGTGCACGTCGTGGCCCCCGCCGCGAGCCGCAAGCACGGCACGTGGAAGGAGGTCCACGAGGGCCAGGAGCTGACGGCGCACCGACTGCTGAGCTGGCGCTGGTACCCGCACGACTGGCTCCGCTTCGCACTGCCGTGGCGGATCAAGCAGAACAGCGCGCGGATCCTCGACGAGGTGAAGCCCGACGTCGTGCACTTCCAGTCGCACATCGTGGTCGGCCGCGGCCTCTCGATCGAGGCCGCGAAGCGCGGCATCCGCATCGTCGGCACGAACCACTTCATGCCCGAGAACATGCTCGAGTTCACGCTCATCCCGAAGGCGTGGCAGGACTGGGCCGTCGGGCTCGCCTGGAAGGCCGCACGACGCACGTTCGGCCGCGCCGAGTCGGTCACGACGCCGACGCGACGCGCGGCGGACTTCCTCGAGAAGTACACGGGGCTCCACGGGGTGCACGCCATCTCGTGCGGCATCGATGCGCACAAGTACTCGCCGAACTGGGAGCCGCGCACCGAGAACCGCATCGTCTTCGTCGGCCGCGTGACCGGTGAGAAGCAGATCGACGTGCTCCTCCGCGCCGTCACGCTCCTTCCCGCCGAGCTCGACGTCAAGGTCGACATCGTCGGCGGCGGCGACCAGAAGCGCAACCTCGAGCACATGGCCGTCGAACTCGGCATCGCCGACCGGGTGACCTTCACCGGCTACGTCACCGACGAGGAGTTGCGCGATGCGTACCACCGGGCGTCGGTGCTCGCGATGCCGTCGATCGCCGAGCTGCAGAGCATCGTGACGATGGAGGCGATGGCCTCCGCGTTGCCCGTCGTCGCCGCGAACGCGATGGCGCTGCCGCATCTGGTGCACGACGGCGAGAACGGGTACCTCTTCGAACCGGGTGACCCGAAGGACCTCGCCGACAAGCTGCGCCTCGTGCTCGAGGCGACTCCCGACGACTACAACGCCATGAAGGCGCAGTCGCTCAAGCTCATCAAGGCGCACGACATCACGCGCACGCTCGACACGTTCGAGAGTCTGTATCGTGGTGAGCGCGTGACCGATCCGGTCACCGAGTCGATCCCGGTCATCGTGCCGGAATGAGGTCGCTCGCGGGGCGGTAGCTCAGCCGGTTAGAGCAGTGGACTCATAATCCATCGGTCACGGGTTCAAGTCCCGTCCGCCCTACGGAACCCCTCTGTCAGAGCCCCAGTCGTGCCCCGGGCATCACAGGCGAGGGGCTCGGCCGCGGCACAGTAGGCCCAGGGGTCGTGCGATCACGCCCGGCGTGCCACGGTGGAGGCACCGACCGGGAGGCCACCATGCCGAGTGAAGAGCAGCTGAGGGACTACGCACGCGTCGCGATCGAGGTCGGACTGGCGGTGTAACCCGGCGAGCGGGTGCTCATCTCGGCGCCCGTCGTGCGACCCGAGTTCGCGCGGATGGTGGTCGAGGCAGCCTACGGTGCCGGGGCGATCTCGGCCGACGTGCTCTGGTTCGACGATGCGGTCGACCGGTCGCGGTTCACCCACGGCTCGGCCGATGCCGCCGGCGCGCTGCCGGGGAGCGCCCTGTTCCGCCTCGCCGACTTCGAGGCCGGCGCCTCGTTCCTGCGCATCCACGCGGCCGACCCTGCCAAGTTCGCCGGGGTCGACCAGGCTCTCGTGCAGCAGCAGAACCCGCCGCGAGATGGAGTACATCCGGCCCCAGATGGAGGCGATGGGCATCGGGCACGTGCCCTGGACGGTCGTCGGGGTGCCGATCCCCGCGTGGGTGTCGAGCGTGTTCCCCGACGATGACGCCGAGGAGGCGGAGGAGCGCCTGTGGCAGGCGATCCTCCGCGCCACCCGCATCGACACGCCGGATCCGGTCGCCGGCTGGCGCGCGCACATCGCGGACCTGGAGGCGCGGGCCGCGCACCTCGACTCACGCGACTACCGCCGGCTGCGCTACGAGGGCCCCGGGACCGACCTCGTGCTCGGCATGACGGATCGCGCCCGCTGGGGCGGCGGCGGCATGACGACCCCCGCCGGGAAGCGTTTCGCACCCAACCTGCCGACCGAGGAGGTGTTCACCTCCCCGCATCGGATGAGGGCGGAGGGCACGGTCCGCGCGACGAAGCCGCTGAGCTACTTCGGCGACCTCATCGAGGACTTCTCGTTCGAACTCTCGGAGGGGAAGGTCGTCGGTTCGCATGCCGGCGTCGGCGAGGCGACGCTGCGGGCGATCCTCGGCAGCGACGACGGAGCCGTGCGCTTCGGCGAGGCCGCGATGGTGCCGCAGTCCGGGGCGGTGGCCGCCGAGCACCTGGTGTGGAAGAACATCCTGTACGACGAGAACGACGCGTGCCACATCGCCCTCGGACAGTCGTATGCGTCCTGCTACGACGGCGCCGATGCCCTGAGCCCCGACGAGCGGCTCGAGGTCGGCCTCAACCGCAGCTCTGTGCACGTCGACTTCGTGCTCGGTTCCCCCGAGCTGAGCGTCTTCGGCGTGCTCGACGACGGCAGCGAGGAGCCGATCATCGCCGCCGGCGAGTGGGGGTTCAGCGTCTGAGGCGCCGGCGTGCGGGCCCGGATCGAGGCATCCCGACGAGTCGACACGACTCACTCGTGTTCGGGGAGCATCGGCGGTGACCAGCCCGGATCGCGACCGAGGTGAGCGGCGCGGGCGACGGATGCCGCGCCGAAGCGATCGCGGACCGCGTCCAGCACCGTGTCGAGGCGGGCGCCGTCGTCCCAGTCGATCGGGAGCTCAGGTTGGAGGCTGTCGGCGCGCGCCAGCTGCGACAGCGAGACGCCGATCAGCGTGATGCCGCGCTCGGCGATCTCGGCCTGCGCCCCGCGGAAGAGGTCGCGTGCGACGGCCAGCAGCACGGCGGTGCGGTCGGTCGAGGGGTTGATGGAGTGCGATCGCGTGGCCCTCGTGAAGTCGCCGAAGCGAAGTCGCAGCACGACCGTCCTGCACACCCGATCGCCGTCGCGCAGGCGTCGGGCCAGCCGATCGACGATCTGGGTGAGGGTGAGCTCCAGTTCCTCGGCCGGGCGCGGGCGACTGCCGAGCGCCCGTTGCGATCCGATCGAAGCGCGGCGGCGAGTGGTGTCGACGGGGCGTGGGTCGCGGAGCCTGGCCAACGCGTGCAGGTGCGCCCCGGTCGCCTTCCCCAGCACCTGCTCCGCGGCCACGGCCTCGAGTTCTGCCAGTTGCCCCACGGTGCGGATGCCGAGCCGGTGCAGCTTCTCGGCGGTGACCGCGCCGACGCCCCACAGCCGCTCCACCGGCAGCGGGAGCAGGAAGGCCGCCTCGCGTTCGGGCTCGACGACCAGCAGGCCGTCGGGCTTGCTGACGGCGCTGGCGACCTTGGCGAGGAACTTCGTCCGCGCGATCCCGACGGAGATCGCCAGGCCGACCTCGGCACGGACCCGCTCACGCAGTCGCTCCGCGATCTGCTCGGGCGTGCCCGCGATGCGCCGGAGCCCTCCGACCTCCAGGAACGCCTCGTCGATCGAGAGCCCCTCGACGAACGGGGTCGTATCGCGGAAGATCGCGAACACGGCACGACTGGCCGTCGAGTAGGCCTCCATCCGAGGCGGGACCACGACAGCACCGGGGCACAGGTCGCGCGCCTGGCGGCCGCCCATCGCGGTCCGCACGCCGTAGGCCTTCGCCTCGTAGCTCGCCGCCAGCACGACCCCGCCGCCGACGATGACGGGTCGTCCGCGCAGCTCGGGCGCGTCACGCTGTTCGACGGACGCGTAGAACGCGTCGAGGTCGGCGTGCAGCACGGTCGCCTCGCCCCGCATCCCGACCTCCCGCCGATCGCCCGTCACGCGGATCGTCGCACGCACCGCGGACACGGGATGTTCCGCCACGACAACGGGAGACGTGGAGGAACGTGCGAATTCACACCAGAACTGGGGGACGGTACCGGTTGACGACTCATCAGAGTCCTGAGTACTTCTGGTATGCGACGCCTCAGGGTCGCCACGAGAGGAAGACATCATGCCGAAGATGCGCAGGACGATCCAGCCCGCCGTGCTGCCGGGATGGAAGATCGAGTTCGGTGATGATGGGCGGACGATGACCGTGATCGCGCCGGAGGGCGTGCGCCTGACCGGCGACCTCCTCCGCGGCATCGGATGGGCCGACGCGGTCGAGGCGGCGGGGATGGACTCGCCGGAGACCGACGCGCACTGGCTGGCCGAGTTCACGTCCGAACGAGCGTTGCATCGACCTCGTGGCGGGTCCGCGGAGTTCGATGCCGAGGTGGCGCGGCTCTACCGCAAGGCGGTACTCGCCGGACTGACGCCGCGCGAGGCCATCGCCGCGCTGTATGGAGTGGACGCGCAGACGGCGGGGAAGTGGATCACCGAAGCCAAGCGCAACGGCGTCGTCGGTTCGCTGGCCGAGGAGCGCTCGCGCGCGCTGCGTGAGATCCGGGAGGACTGAGCCAGGCTGACTGCCCCGTCGGCGTCGGTCGTATCGTCGGGACGGGAGATCCCGCGCCGGGTCGACTGCGTTCAGGACGGGCGAGCCGCGGCATCCGCCCCTCGGATCAGGGCGCGCACGAACGCGACGACTGCCGCGATGATGCCGATCGCGGAACCCACGATGGCAAGGATGAGCAGCGTGCGCACGACGATCTCCCACGGGAAGGTCGAGGTGCCGAAGTCGAACGGGAACACCGCCCAGAGCTGGATCGTCGCGACGAGGCCGACGCTGGTCGTCACGATGTCGCCGAGGGCCTTGAGCCAGGCCCGGTCGAAGACGAGGTTGACGACGTTGACGACGACCCCGGCCGCGAGCGACGCGTTGATCCACGGCAGCACGTCCAGGGTCTCGGCGGTGAGGAAGGGCAGGACCTGCCATCCCGGCCAGACGTTGCCCAGGAAGAGCAGGAGCAGGTTGACGAACGCCGCGACCGCGTAGCCGAACCGCCGCGCGGCGGGGCTGAGCGGCTCACGCCGTCGTGGCGTCCGGCGCCGGGTCTCGGGCGGGTCCGCAGTCATGCCCCCCAGCATCCCGGACGCCCGCGTCGCGTGCAGGGCCGAACGGCCTTCGCGTGCGAGGGCACGCCGGTCTCGGCCGACGCGGAGCGAACGTCGCCGCGACCGCGACCGCGAGACGGCGCGGCCCCGCCATCCCGCTCAGCGATGCCGCGTCGAGCGGCGGATCTCCGCGGCGTAGTCGTCGAGTACGTCGAGGATGCCGGTGTGCTGCCAGACCCGATTGCGCGCCCGTCCGGAACGCTCGACGAGGATGCCGCGTTCGACGAGGGTCTCGATGGTGCGCTTGGCGGTGACGTCGTTGAAGCCGAGCTCACGGGTGAGGTACCGGCTGTTGACGATCGGCTGGGCGATCAGGCGGGGGAGGAGCGCCCACGCCTTCGAGACCGACCTGACGCCGGCGAGCTTCTGCCGGGAGGCCTCGAGCTGGTCGGCGAGGGCGTCGACCAGGGCGCGGCCGGAGGTCGCCGCATAGCGGGAGGCGTCGGCGAAGCTGTGCGCGATCGGACCGGCGTCGCCGTCTCGGAAAGCCCGCAGCGCGTCGAAGTACCGGCCCACGTCGACGAGCAGGCCTGCTGAGAGCGGCACGGTGGTGTGGGTGGCGAGTCCCTTGTTGCGGAGCATCGCCTGGGCGAGCGCGCGGCCGGTGCGGCCGTTGCCGTCGACGAACGGGTGGATGGACTCGAACTGGGCGTGCGCGACGGCGATCTGCAGGAGCGCGGGCAAATCGACGCGGCCGGCGAAGGCCACCAGGTCGTCGATCGCTTCCGGGATCCGGCCAGGTTGCGGCGCGATGTAGTCCGCACCGCGCGGTCCGGCGTTGTCGCGACCACCGATCCAGACGAGCTCGGTGCGGAATGTGCCGGCCTGGTCTTCGAGCCCGACCTGACGGCGGAGGAGCTCGCGATGCATCGCCAGGATGCTGTCGGCGTCGAGGTGCTCCGACAGCGCGATCGCCGCCTCCATCGCGCGAACGTTGCCGATCACGGTGGCGGCGTTCGCGCGATCGCCCTCCTCGATCTCGGCGAGAGCGAGCTGGCGGGCCGAGGCGGTCAGCTGCTCGATCTGGCTGCTCGAGGCGCTCTCGGTGCGGAGCAGGATCGCCGACATCGGTCCGAGTGCGGGATGCTCCGCTCCGAGGCGGATGAGGGCGTACCGGTCGAAGTCGGCGAGCGCCAGGGCGGCCTCCTCGATGTCGGCCGTGTCGATGCCCGAGAGTCGAGGCGACCACCCGGCGATGCTCGCCGTCCGCGCGGAGAGGTACGGACCCGTCTGGCGGCGGACCTCGGCGTTGGAGAAGCCCGCCGGATTCCGGGGCCGCCACTCGCGCGGCTCGGCGGTGGTCGGGGGGATCGCGATCCGGAGGCTCGCGACATCCGGCATCTCACCCTCGTCTGAAGCCATGAGTGAAGTTTACCTACATATAACTCGCTATGTGTAAGTAAAGGTGAGATCCACCTGCGGTCGAAGGATGCCGCGGAGCTGCCTCAGCGGACCGCCGCCGCCTCCACCTCCGGCGTGTCCGAGAACGCGAGCTTCGGCACGAAGGCGAGCACCACCGCTGCCGCCGCCGCGGTGAGGCCGCACACGAGCCAGACGGTCACGTACCCGGCGAAGCTGCCGGCGGTGCCGGTCGCCGCCTCGCCGGCCGCGCCGAGGAGCGCGATGCCGAACACGCAGGAGGCGATCGCCCCGCCGACGGTCTTCACCGAGTTGGTGAGCCCAGTGGCGACGCCGGTCTGCTGCGCGGGAGCCGCTGCCGCGGCGGCGGCCGGCAACGCTGCGACGAGCGCTCCCGAGCCGATGCCGGCGATGATCATGTTCGTCAGCGCCTGCCAGTAGCTGTCATGGAACGGCAGGAAGAGCAGGTAGCCGAGGGACACGAGCGAGCTGGCCCCGATGAGCGCCACGCGAGGCGACACCCAGCGGGTGACGAACGGGAACAGCATGGCGCCGACCACGAGCGAGAGCACGTACGAGCCGATCAGCAGCGAGGTCTGGAAGCTCGTCGCGCCGAGGCCGTACCCGTAGGTCGCGGCATCCGTCCTCGCGAACGTCGAGAGGGGCGCCTGCGCGCCGAGCACGCTGACGCCGAACAGGCCTGCGGTGAGGAAGACCGGCCAGAGGGCCGGCGAGCGGAACATGCGCACGTCGATGAGCGGGTCGGGATGCCGCAGCTCGTAGCGCACGAAGGGCACGACGAGCAGCAGGCCGAGCGCGACGAGCGACCACGAGAGCAGGTCGCCCGGGCCGTTCAGGCGCATGAAGCTGAGCCCGCCCGTGAGCGCGATGAGCGCGAGCGAGATGAGCACGAGGCCGCCGGTGTCGAGCGTGCCGCCCGTGAGGTCGGGCGACTCCTTCACGCCGAACAGGATCACGAAGAAGCACGCGATCACGGCGACGGCAGGCACGAGCAGGAGCACCCGCATCGGGAGGGCTTCGGCGAGCGCGCCCGCCGAGAGCGCCCCGGCGATGGCGCCGAGCTCGAGGGCGGCGACGAGGAGTCCGGCCGCCCGACGCGTCATGGCCGCCGGACGATCGGCCGAGCGGCTTCGCGACCAGACGAGCGCGATCTCCAGCGGGAGCCAGACCACGTAGAACCCCTGCAGCGCCCACGCGATGAGGAACACCCAGAACTGGTCGGTGAAGGCGAGCGCCGTGGAGGCGACCGCCGTGATCGCCGTCGACCACACCAGCATCCGCTTGTGGCCCACCATGTCGCCAAGCTTGGCGAACGCGGGCACGACGAGGGCCGAGAGCATGAGCTGCGACCCCTCGAGCCAGTTCACGTCGGCGTCGTGGACCCCGAGGTGCCGGGCGATGTCGGTGAGCAGGGGCGTGTAGTAGCCCTGGATGATGCCGCTCGTGAACTCCACGAAGGCGAGGAAGCCGACGATCGCGGCGACGGGTCCGAGCTTCGCAGCGCGCGTCATGGCGGGTCCTTCGGGTCGTGCGGGTGCAGGGTGGCGGTCCCGGGGTGGATTCACCCTAGTGGGTCGGATGTCTCATTCCGGCAACGAACGGATGAGCGCCCGGTGGAACCGCTCGCCCCGTTCGAGGCTGTCGATGCTGACGTGCTCGTCGACGCCGTGGACGGACGCGCGCTGCGCCGCGCTCATGGCGAGCGGCGCGAACCGGTAGACCGCGGGCGCGTAGCGATGGAAGTGGCGCGAATCCGTCGCGGCCATCATCAGGTAGGGCGCGGTGATCGCCTCGGGGTAGGAGGCGGCGACCGCGTCGGCGATCGCGGCGAACTGCGGTCCGCCGGTCGGCGACTCGGGAGACGGGGCGTAGCCCTCGACGACCTCGATCTCCACAGCGCGGTCGCGGATGGCGCGCCGCAGTCGCCGCACGACCGAGTCGACGTCCTCGCCGATGGCGACGCGCAGGTTGACGGTGGCCGAGGCGCGCGCCGGCAGCACGTTCGCGGCGCTGCCGCCGTCGAGCATGGTCGGGGCGATCGTCGTGTGCACGAGCGCCGCGGGTTCGCCGCCGAGTCGCGCGAAGACGCGCGCCGTGAGCCAGGGGAGCGCGGTGAGCACGCGGAGGAGCAGCCGCGCACCGCCGCGCGCGTGGGGCGTGAAGCTCGCGAGCATGGCGCGCATCGACGGCGGCATCCGCTTGGGGAACGGGTTGG
>NZ_SDPL01000500.1 GCF_004135055.1 Agromyces binzhouensis
AGGCGGATGCCGCCGACGCGCTCCAGTTCCGACGCGGCGAGCGCGAGCGCCTGCGACCGCGAACCCGGAGCCACGACGACGTCGGTCACGCCCGCGCGCACCAGGTGCGCGAGCAGCGCGATCGCGGCTGCGGTGGCGGGACTCGCGACCGACCGGCCCTCAGCCATTCGGCAGACCCGAGGGTCCGGGTTCGCCGGGGCCGTCGGTTCCGTCGTTGCGTCGTCGGTCGGTGCCGAGCGGGTCATCGCCGCGCGGCCGGGCGGCCGGGCCGTCCTCGTCGGCGTCGGCGTCGAGCTCGTGGTCGAGCTGCTCGAGCTCCTGCTCCAGCCGGCGGATCCGCTCCTGGTGCTCGGCGTCGGCGCGCAGGCGCCGCAGGAACTCGGGGTCGTCGTCGGGCGCGTTGCTGTGCGGGTTCACACGACCCACGCGAATGGCCCGACCACGGCCGACGATGAACCAGAGCGCGGCGCCGATCACCGGCACGAGCAGGATCACGACGATCCACCACCCGCGCGGGAGACCACGGATGCGAGTGCGATCGAAGAGCGCGCAGTCCACCGCCGCGTAGATCGTGAAGACCACGGCGGCGACACCGGCGATCAACCAGAGGCGGACCATGCACCGATTCTAGGCGTGTCGCATCACGTTCGGCTGGGAGCGGGCACCCAGACTGCGCTGCCTACACTGAACGGGTGAAGGCCCTCCCCGTCTGGCTCCGCTACACGCTGCTGCGCGTGCTCCTCTTCGCCGCACCACTGGTGGTGCTGCTGGTCGCGGGCGTCACGCCCTGGATCTCGGTGATCGTGGCCGCGCTGTTCGGATTCAGCGCGTCGCTCATCTTCCTCCGCAGGCAGCGCGAGGAGCTCGCGCAGGGCATCTACGAGGCCCGGCACCGCGAGCAGCCGGTCGTCACGGTCGACGACGAGGCCGAGGACTCGGCGGTCGACGAGGCCGAGCAGCGCCGGTCCGAGTAGCGGCGCGCCGCGGCATCCGCCAACCCGCGGCATCCGCCCCTCAGTACGCGAACGCCAGGCCCATGCCGATGCCGTAGGCGAGTGCGGTCACGCTCGCGAGCTGCAGGCCGATGATGAGCTCGCGCGGCGTGCGCGCCCAGCCGACGATCGCGCACGCCGGCAGCGCGGCGAGCAGCGCGAACAGCACCAGCCATGCCGGCGGGTAGAGCAGCGCCCAGAACACCGTGACGGCGAATGGCGCGAGCATGAAGACGGCGAACAGGATGCGTCCGACGAGCGGACCGACCAGCACGGCGAGCGTGCGCTTGCCCGCGATGCGGTCCTGTTCGACGTCGCGGAGGTTGTTCGCCATGAGCACCGCGCACGCGATGAGGCCGACGCCGACGCCGCCCGTCCACGACTCGAGGTTCACGCCGAGCGCCTGCACGTACGTCGAGCCCGCCGTCGCGACCAGGCCGAAGAACACGAACACGAACAGCTCGCCGAGCCCGGAGTAGCCGTAGGGGCGCTTGCCGCCCGTGTAGAACCAGGCGGCGACGATCGCCGCGGCGCCGACCGCGAGCAGCCACCACTGCTGCGTCAGGACGACGAGCGCGAGCCCTGCGATGGCCGCCAGGCCGAAGAACGCCAGCGCGACCGTGAGCACCTGCCGCGGCGTCGCGGCGCCCGACCCCACGAGCCGCGCCGGTCCGACGCGGTGCTCGTCGGTGCCGCGCACGCCGTCGGAGTAGTCGTTGGCGTAGTTCACGCCGACCTGCAGCGCGAGTGCGACGACGAGCGCGAGCACCGCGCGCCACGGATGGAACGGCTCGTCGAGGTAGCCGAGCATCACCACCCCGGCACCGGTGCCCAGTGCGACCGGCGCGATCGCGAGCGGAAGCGTCCGCAGGCGCGCACCGCCGACCCAGTCGCGGAAGGTCGCGGGGCCGCGCTGCGCGCGCGGCGC
>NZ_SDPL01000501.1 GCF_004135055.1 Agromyces binzhouensis
GCGGTGCTCGCGCTCGGCGTCGGAGCGGCCGCCGCACCGGCCCAGGCCGCGCCCGGCGGAACGCCGGGACGCGCCGACACCGTCCGCGTCGCCACCTACAACCTCTCGCTCAACCGGAACTTCGAGGGGCAGCTCGTCGCCGACCTCTCGACGGGCACGAACGCGCAGGCGAAGACCGTCGCCGAGATCATCCAGCGCGCGAACCCCGACATCGTGCTGCTGAACGAGTTCGACTACGTGCCCGGGGGTGTCGCCGTCGACCTGTTCCGCGACAACTACCTCGAGGTCTCGCAGGGCGGCGCCGACCCGGTCGAGTACCCGTACGCCTTCGTCGCACCGTCGAACACGGGCGTGCCGAGCGGATTCGACCTCAACAACAACGGCGTCGTCGGGGGCGGCGACGACGCGTTCGGCTTCGGCTTCTTCCCCGGCCAGTACGGCATGGCCCTGCTCTCGAAGTACCCGATCGACGACGCGGCGGCGCGGACCTTCCAGCAGTTCCTCTGGAAGGACATGCCGGGAGCACTGCTTCCCGACGACCCGGGCACCGACGCACCGGCCGACTGGTACTCGCCCGAGGAGCTCGACGTCTTCCGCCTCTCGAGCAAGTCGCACTGGGACGTCCCGGTCGAGATCGGCGGACGCACGGTGCACGTGCTGGCGTCGCACCCGACGCCGCCGACCTTCGACGGCGCAGAGGACCGCAACGGCACGCGCAACCACGACGAGATCCGCTTCTGGGCCGACTACGTGCACCCGGGTGCCGCGTCGTCGTACATCTACGACGACGAAGGGGTGTTCGGCGGGCTGACGCCCGGCTCGTCCTTCGTCATCCTCGGCGACCAGAACGCCGACCCGGTCGACGGCGACTCGACGGACGACGCGATCCACCAGCTCCTCGGCCACCCGCGCATCACCGACCCGATGCCGATGTCGGCCGGCGCGGTCGAGGCGTCCGAGCTGCAGGCCGGCGCCAACCTGGCCCACGAGGGCGACCCGGCCCTCGACACGGCCGACTTCAACGACAACCCGGCGCCGGGCAACCTGCGCGCCGACTACGTGCTGCCGTCGAAGGACCTCCGCGTCGCCGACGCGGGCGTGTTCTGGCCGGTCTCGTCCGACCCGCTGTCAGCGCTCACCGGCACCTTCCCGTTCCCGTCGAGCGACCACCGACTCGTGTGGGTCGACGTGCACGTGCGCGGCTGACCTCGAGTCGCGAGCGGCCCGCCTCCCCGTGAGGCGGGCCGCTCGCCGCCCCCGGCGCCTCAGCCCTCCCGCACCGGTCGGGAGCGGCCTCCTTGACACCCGCCATGGACGGGAGGAGGCTCGGCCACGAGGCATCCGCTCGACGCAGCCGGGTACGGGAGGTGGGGCCGATGACGCGACCCATCGAGGGCGTCGGAACCGCCGTCGCGGCATTCCTGGGCTCCGCGGGGGACGGCCCGATCGGCGACCCCGTCGACATCGACGTCGACGGCTGGGGCACCGACGAGGATGCGATCTGGGGCGACCTGCACGCATCGCCGCTCCGGCGCGCACTGCGCTCGTTCTTCGACAACGGCGGCGCCTCGGCAGTGGCGGTGCGGGTCGCCGACACCGGCATCGACGGTGTCCGGGGCGGCCTCGAGTCCCTCGAGCGCGTCGACCTCGTGAACCTGCTCGTGCTGCCCGCCGAGTGCGCCGCGCGCGCGGACGCCCACGGGATCGTCGCGGAGGCGGTCGCCTTCTGCGAACGCCGCCGGGCGATGCTGCTCGTCGACCCGCCCGCGTCGACGGGATCGTCGCGGAGGCGGTCGCCTTCTGCGAACGCCGCCGGGCGATGCTGCTCGTCGACCCGCCCGCGTCGACGGGATCGTCGCGGAGGCGGTCGCCTTCTGCGAACGCCGCCGGGCGATGCTGCTCGTCGACCCGCCCGCG
>NZ_SDPL01000502.1 GCF_004135055.1 Agromyces binzhouensis
TGGCGGCGTCAGGCGCGGCCGCGGTTGCGACGGCGGATGTCGCGCGGCGCGCGCCCGCCCACGAACGAGCGGCCGGCGTCGACGAGGAAGCCGTTCCGCAGCGCCTCGCGCCCGATGAGCATGCGGAAGCCCATCTCGTCGCGGTTCGTGAGCGTCACCTCGGCCGTGACCGGACGGCCGTGCAGCACGACCTCCATGAGCACCACGAGCCGTTCCTGCGTGTGCCCCGTCGAACTGCGGATGACCCGCCGATCGTGGACGGGGAGCTCGATCGTCGCGGCGTCCGCGTCGGTGTCCTGCCAGGGGTGGATGCCGAAGCGCACCCAGTCCGCGCCGTCGCGCTCGAACTCCTCGACGTCGAAGGCGTGGAGCGCCGACGAGCGCGCGCCCGTGTCGAGCTTGGCCTTCAGCCACGCGACGTCGGCCTGCGGGAGGCGCACCCATTCGCGCCATCCGGCGATGGTGTTTGAATGGTTCGGCACATCCGTCACCCGATCATCTTCGCAGGGACTCCCGAATGAAACTCGCGATCCTGTCGCGCGCGCCGCAGGCGTACTCGACCCAGCGTCTCCGTGCTGCAGCGCAGCAGCGCGGACACCAGGTCAAGGTCCTCAACACGCTCCGCTTCGGCATCGACCTCTCCGGCGCCGAACCCGATCTCCAGTACCGCGGCCGGCCGCTGTCGGACTACGACGCGATCCTGCCGCGCATCGGCAACTCGATCACGTACTTCGGCACCGCCGTCGTCCGCCAGTTCGAGCAGATGGACGTCTACACGCCGAACACCGCGAACGGCATCACGAACGCGCGCGACAAGCTCCGCGCGAACCAGATCCTGTCGCGTCACAACATCGCGCTGCCCGCGACGACGTTCGTGCGCAACCGCGCCGACCTGCGACCGGCCATCGAGTCGGTCGGCGGGGCGCCGGTCGTCATCAAGCTGCTCGAGGGAACGCAGGGCATCGGCGTCATCCTCGCGCCGACGATCAAGGTCGCCGAGGCGATCATCGAGACGCTGCACTCGACCCAGCAGAACGTGCTGATCCAGAAGTTCATCGCCGAGAGCCGCGGGCGGGACATCCGCGCCCTCGTCGTGGGCGACCGCGTCGTCGCGGCGATGCGACGCGTCGCGAGCGGCGACGAGTTCCGCTCGAACGTGCACCGCGGCGGCAGCGTCGAACCGGTCGAGCTCACGCCCGAGTACGAGCAGGCCGCGGTGCGCTCCGCGCAGATCATGGGCCTGAAGGTCGCGGGCGTCGACATGCTCGAGGGCAACGAGGGGCCGCTCGTCATGGAGGTGAACTCGTCGCCCGGGCTGCAGGGCATCGAGACGGCGACGAAGCTGGATGTCGCGGGCGCCATCATCGACTACATCGGCAACCAGGTCGCGTTCCCCGAGATCGACGTGCGGCAGCGGCTCACGGTGTCGACGGGGTACGGCGTGGCCGAGCTCCTCGTGCACGGCGACGCCGACCTCATCGGCAAGTCCCTCGGCGAATCGGGCCTCTGGGAGCGCGACATCACGGTGCTCACCCTGCACCGCGGCACCACCGTGATCCCGAACCCGCGCAAGGGCGTCGTGCTGGAGGCGGAGGACCGCCTGCTCTGCTTCGGCAAGCTCGAGGAGATGCGCTCGATGATCCCCGAGCGCCGACGTCGTCGGCAGAAGGTGCGGCGGCTGCCGAAGGAGCCGATCCCGGCGCCGCAGGAGGCCGCGGCGAGCTGACGCCCACACATGTGCGGACGATCCCTGCGGTGGAGTGCCGGCTGGATGCGCCCGCCACCGCGGGAATCGTCCGCGAGCGCGATCGCCCGGGGTCAGCGGCGGGCGCGCAGCGCGCGTGCGACGGCGGCCTCGGCGGCATCCGTCGTCACGCCCAGGCGCTCGACCGTGGCGGCGAAGTCGGATGCCGCGG
>NZ_SDPL01000503.1 GCF_004135055.1 Agromyces binzhouensis
GGGCCCTTGACCATCCACTGCGGCCCCCAGAACTGGCCGCCCTCGACGTCGTCGGCGGTGACGGCGTGCACGATCGCCTCCGCGCCGCGGTGCTTGCCCTGCGACCACGCCGCCTGCAGCGCGTCGGCGAACCGGTCGGCCGTCGGCGGCTGGTTCACGCCGGGCACGCGCGGGGTGCGCCCCGAGATCGAGTAGCCCGGGTGGGCGACGATGCTGTGCACGCGGGGCGTGACGGATGCCGCGCCGACCGCCTCCGCGGCATCCGTCGCCGCACGGCGCAGGCGCCGGTCGAGCTCGAACGCGATGGACGCGGCGGCGATCTTCGACTGCGCGTACGCGCGCCAGGCGGAGTACGAGCCGGTGAGCTGGAGGTCGTCGACCCGGAAGGTGGAGAGCCTCGTCGAGAGCGAACCGACGGTGACGACCCGGGCGCCGCGGGCGAGGTGGGGCACGACGCCCGCGAGGAGCGCGAAGTGGCCGAGCACGTTGGTCGCGAGCGCGAGTTCGTGGCCGTCGACCGATTCGTGGCGCTCGCTCGGGGTGTGCACCATGCCGGCGTTCAGGACGACCGCGTCGAGCGGCGCGCGATCGAGCAGGCGGTCGGCGCCCGCGCGCACGGAGTCGAGCGACGACGTGTCGATCACGAGCGTGTCGACGGAGGCGCGCGGCATCCGCCCGCGGATCGCGGCGACCGCCGCGGCGAGCCGCTCCGGGCTGCGGCCCGAGAGGATCACGTGGGCGCCCGCACGGGCGAGGCGGGCGGACGTGAAGAACCCGAGGCCGGCGTTCGCTCCGGTGACGAGCACCTGCCGCCCGGCCTGCGGCGGCACCCGCGTCGGGTACCAGTTCACGGGCGGTCCGACCCGGAGCCGTCGGCGATCTCCTCGTGGTGGCGGATCACCTCGGCCACCACGAAGTTGAACCACTTCTCGGCGAACGCGGGGTCGAGGTGGGCGTCCTCCGCGAGCGAGCGGAGCCGCTCGATCTGCCGCTTCTCTCGGTCGGGGTCGCTCGGCGGCAGGCCGTGCTCGGCCTTCAGTCGACCGACCTGCTGGGTGAACTTGAACCGCTCCGCGAGCAGGTGGATGAGGGCGGCGTCGATGTTGTCGATGCTCGAGCGGATGCCGAGCAGCATGCTGATCGCGGCGTCGCGTTCGTCGACCGCGCCGTCGCCCTCGGCCTTGCTGGGGTCGGCGGCGCGGTCGGGAATCTCGGCGGTCATGCTTCGACCCTAGGCGACGCCCGAACCCCATGAGAATCGGCTGCAGGACACGGGCCGCGGGCCGCCGGGCCGATGCTCATGCACGGGGTGCCGGCACCGCCGAGCGGAACGCGCGAAGTCGCAGGCTGTTGCCGACCACGAACACGCTCGAGAACGCCATCGCCGCACCCGCGAGCATCGGGTTCAGGAGCCCGAGGGCCGCGAGCGGGATCGCGGCCACGTTGTACGCGAACGCCCAGAACAGGTTGCCGCGGATCGTGCCGAGCGTGCGGCGCGACAGCCGGATCGCGTCGACCGCGGCGAGCAGGTCGCCCCGCACGAGCGTGAGGTCGGCGGCCTCGATCGCGACGTCGCTGCCCGTGCCCATCGCGATCCCGAGGTCGGCCTGCGCGAGCGCCGCAGCGTCGTTGACGCCGTCGCCGACCATCGCGACCGTGCGGCCCTCGTCCTGCAGGCGGGCGACGACCGCGGCCTTGTCGGCCGGCAGCACCTCGGCGACGACCCGCTCGATGCCCACCTCCGCGGCGACCTGCCGTGCCACGGTCGCGTTGTCGCCCGTGAGCAGGATCGGCTCGAGCCCGAGCCGGCGGAGCCGCGCGATGGCGTCGGCGCTCGTGGCCTTCACGGCATCGGCGACGCTGAGCGCGCCGCGCACGCGGCCGTCCCAGGCGACA
>NZ_SDPL01000504.1 GCF_004135055.1 Agromyces binzhouensis
CCGCCGGCGGGGCGGTGCGCGCGGCGACGGATGCCTCGAGCTGGGACTCGACGGCGGCGCCCACGACCGCGACCTCCCCTGCCCCCACGTCGGTGCGACCCTCGGCGCCGACCCCGGTGACGGCATCGGCATCGGCGCCCTCGTCGGGCGCCGTCCGCTCGACCCACAGTTCGTTGAGCCGGGCGGTCAGCCGCTCGGCGAGCCGCCGGGAGTTCGCGAACACGATGGTCGAGCGATGCGCCAGCACCTCGTCGAGGATGGCCTCCTCGACGTGCGGCCACACCGATCCGCCGGCCTCGCCGGAGAGGTCGCCGAGGTCGTCGACCGGCACCGTCACCCGGAGGTCGAACCGCTTGCCGGACGGCGGCGCGACGATCGAGACCGGCCGGGTGCCGGCGAGGAACCGGGCGACCTCCTCGTGGGGGCGGACGGTCGCCGACAGGCCGACGCGCTGGACGGGACGCGGGACCAGTTCGTCGAGCCGTTCGAGCGAGAGCGCGAGGTGCGCGCCCCGCTTGGTACCCGCGAGCGCGTGGATCTCGTCGACGATGACCGTCTCGACGCCCGCGAGCGTCTCGCGCGCCTGCGAGGTGAGCATCAGGAAGAGCGACTCGGGCGTGGTGATGAGGATGTCGGGCGGCCGCTTCACGAGCGCACGCCGGTCGGTCGGCGACGTGTCGCCCGAGCGGACGCCGACCGTGACCTCGGGCACGTCGACGCCGAGCGCCGCGGCCGTGCGGGCGATGCCGACGAGCGGGGCCCGGAGGTTCCGCTCGACGTCGACGCCGAGCGCCTTGAGCGGCGAGAGGTAGAGCACGCGCGTCGCGCGCGGCGCCGCCTCGGGCACCTCGCCCGTCGCCGCGTCGACGGTGGGACCGTCGTGGTGCAGCCGGTCGATCGCGGACAGGAACGCCGCGAGCGTCTTGCCCGAGCCGGTGGGCGCGACGACGAGCGCGTGCTCGCCCCCGGCGATCGCGCGCCACGCCGCCTCCTGCACGGGCGTCGGCTCGTGGAAGGACTCGGTGAACCAGGCCCGCGTCGCGGGCGCGAAGGAGTCGAGCGCCCCGGTCATCCCTCCATTCAAGCGGATGCCACCGACAGCGTCGCCGACGCGGACGCCGTCACCGTCCCGCCGCCCGCAGTTCGCCCAGCACGCGCCCGACCGCCGCGACCGTGCGTCGCGCCTGCGTGGCATCCGTGCCCCAATTGCTCACGGAGAATCGCACGACCGCACGGTCGTGCCAGCGGGAGGTCATCGCGAGCACCTCGCCGTCGTCCCAGAGCGCGGTGCTCAGCGCCTCGGTGGTCGCGTCGTCCTCGAGCGCGATGCAGACCTGGGTGAAGACCACGTCGTTCAGCACCTCGACGCCGGGCAGTTCGGCCAACCCGTCCGCGATGATCCCGGCCGACCCGGCGAGCCGGTCGATGAGCTCCGCAACCCCGTCCCGGCCGAGGTGCCGCAGCACCGCCCAGGTCGGGATGCCCCGCGCCCGACGCGACAGCTCGGCCACCTTCTCGTGCGGATCGGCGCCGACATCCGTCGCCTGGAGGTAGCTCGCGTGCATGCTGAGCGCGCGGCGCATCGCCGCGGAGTCGCGCACCATCGCGATGCCGCAGTCGTAGGGCACGCTCAGCGTCTTGTGCGCGTCGGTCGACCACGAGTCGGCGTCCGCGACCCCGGACGTGAGATGCCTGAGGCGCGGGGATGCCGCGGCCCACAGCCCGAACGCGCCGTCGACGTGCACCCACGCGCCCGCCTCGTGCGCGACCCGGCACGCCTCGGCGAACGGGTCGAAGGCGCCGGAGTGGATGTTCCCCGCCTGCAGCGCCACGATGGCCGGGCCCTCGCCGCGCTCGAGCTCCGCGGCGAGGGCGTCGGGCCGGATGCGGCCCTGG
>NZ_SDPL01000505.1 GCF_004135055.1 Agromyces binzhouensis
CGCCGTGACGCGCGGCGACCTCGCGCCGCTGTTCGCCGACCTCCCGGCGGCCGCACCACGACCCGCCGCCCCGACCGTGTCGGAGCCACCCCTGACCTGGGCGCCCGTCCCCGAGCCGACGGCGCCCATGGGACGACGCTCCAGGGCCCTCGGCGGTCGGGTCGGCGACACGATCATGGCGCTCTCGCCGTTCATCGCCCTGCTGCTGTTCTTCGGGTTCGGGTTCTGGGTTCCGGGCGGGTTCACCTGGGCGTGGCTGTTCTTCTTCCTCATCCCGATCACCGGCATCATCGTCTACGGCGGCGGTTCGGCGAAGGAACGGGACCGCTGACCGGAGCGTGCTGACCGGAACCCGGGACAGGCGCGAGCGCGCGGTTCCGGTCAGCCCTTCTTCGGTCGGATGCGCACGCGGTTCTGGCCCGTCGTCTCGTCGAGCTCGACCACTCCGCCGCGCGACTTCAGGAAGTCGGTGAACGAGGCGAACCCGAGTCGCCGTTCCTGGAACGACGGATCCATGCGCAGCATCTGGTTCTTCACCGCGCCGCTCGACTGCCACTCCTCGTCGGACTTCGCGCGCAGCAGTTCGAGCGCCTTCAGCAGCAGTCGACCCGGGTTCCGCGTCGTGCCCGAGGGGCCCTCGTCGACCGCCTCTCCCGGCGCGACGAACTGGACCGCGGTCGTCGGAGCGGCCGGCCGGTCGGCGGGCGCGTCCGCGTCCGCGTCGGCCGAGGCATCGGTGGATGCGCCATCCGCCGACTTCTTCGTCGAGGCGCGTCGGCGGCGTGAGGGGGCGGGCTCCTCCTCGGGAGGAGATCCGGCCGAATCCGCCTTCTTCGCCGCCGCCTGCCTGCCGCCGCGGCCGGAGCCGGACTGCGGCGCTGCCGCGCCGGCCTCGTCGTCGGCCACCGCGGCATCCGTCGCCAGCAGCGCGTCGTAGTCGGCGTACTCGTCGCACGCGGCGGTGAGCGCTCGGCTCGTGCCGCCCGCGACGCCGATGCCGACCACGTACCGGCCGAGGCGCTTGGCCTTCTGCGCGAGCGCCACGTAATCGGAGTCGCCCGCGACGATCACGATGTGCGAGAGGTCGTCGATGCGGAACATGTCCTCGACCGCGTCGACCGCGAGGCGGATGTCTGCGCCGTTCTTCGTCGCCGACAGCGGGAAGAGCTGCACGAGGTCGACCGCACGGTCGATGAGCTGGCCGCGATAGCTCGCATTCACGGGCGTCGACCAGTCGGCGTAGGCGCGCGCGATCGCGATCGTGCCGAACGTGGCCGCGAAGTCGAGGACGGCGTCGACGTCGACCGTCGCCTCCTTCAACCGCTCGGCGGCCTTGGTGCCGGGCGAGACCGTCTTGGTCCGCGAGGTGTCCTTGCGGTATTGCATGTCACCGTGCAGCTGGTCGTACCGCGAGATGACGATGTTGTCGAAGTCGAAGTAGAGGGCGACGCGGGGTTCTGCCGAAGCGGGCATGGGGACCTTCCGTCGGGGTGTCCCTCGATCGTATGCCCGCCGCCTGACGGTCGACAGGGAGCGCGCGGAGCGCGGCTCAGCCGGCCGCGGCCACCGCGTTGTGCAGTTCGTCGGCGTCCACGCCGAATCGGCCGAAGCCGCCGCCGAGGTTCGTCATGAGCACGAAGCACACGCCGAGCGACGGCGTCACCCAGAACTCCGTGCCCGCCCAGCCCCCGTGGCCGAACGTGTCGGTCGTGAGCAGGCCCGGCGCCGAGTGTCGCAGGTTCCACGCGAAGCCCCAGTCCTGCCCGCGCGAGGCGGGGTAGGGCTCGAGCTTCGGCAGGCCGGCGGTCAGCGGCCGCAGCATGGCCGCGGCGGTGACCGGCGCGACGACGGCGCCGTCGTTCCGGAGCAGGGTGCTGCCGAGCGCGAGCAGGT
>NZ_SDPL01000506.1 GCF_004135055.1 Agromyces binzhouensis
CCTGCCGGACGGCGGCGTGCTCGTGAGCGAGCGCGATCGCGGGCGGATCGTCGAGGTGCTCGCCGACGGCGGCCTCCGCGAGGTCGCCGTGCTCCCCGACGTGGTCGCGGGCGGCGAGGGCGGGCTGCTCGGGCTCGCGTTCCTCCCGGGCGACGGCGACGACGGGGCATCCGTCTTCGCGTACTTCTCGACCGACTCGGACAATCGCATCGTGCGGATGCCGCTCACCGGCGAACCCGGCGAACTCGGACTCGGCGACGCGGACGTCGTGCTCGACGGCATCCCCCGCGGCGGACGCCACAACGGCGGACGCCTCGCGATCGGCCCCGACGGCTTCCTGTACGCCACGACGGGCGACGCGGGCGACGGCGACCTGTCGCAGGATCCCGACTCCCTCGGCGGGAAGATCCTGCGGATGACGGCCGACGGCGAGCCCGCCCCGGGCAACCCGTCGGGCACCCTCGTCTGGAGCCTCGGGCACCGCAATCCGCAGGGACTGGCATGGGATGCCGCTGGCGGCATGTGGGCGGCGGAGTTCGGCCAGAACACGTGGGACGAGCTCAACCGCATCGAGCCCGGCGGGAACTACGGCTGGCCGATCGTCGAGGGTCGCGCGGGCGACGCACGGTTCCGCGATCCGGCCGTGCAGTGGCCGACCTCCGAGGCGAGCCCGAGCGGCATCGCGATCGTCGGCGACACGGTCGTGCTGGCGGCGCTCCGCGGCGAGCGCCTCTGGTTCGCGTCGCCGGCGCTGACGTCCCCGACCGAGGTCGACGCCGCGTTCGAGGGCGAGCTCGGGCGCATGCGCGACGTGGTCCCGGGGCCCGACGGCGAGCTGTGGGCGCTCACGAACAACACCGACGGGCGGGGGTCGCCGCGCGAGGGGGACGACCGCCTGGTGCGGATCCCGCTCGTCGACGCCGACTGAGCGGCCCCCCGTTCGGGGGACCACCGGATCGGCCCCCGGCAGACCTCCCGGGGATATCCTCGATCGCATGGCGGATCTCGCGAGGGTTCGGATCTGGGCTGAGGCGCTCATCGCCCTGCACCTGGACCCCGCCGTGTGGAGCTTCGCCTTCGACAACGCCAAGAAGCGGGCGGGCCTCTGCAACTACACCGCCAGGCGGATCTCGGTCTCGCGCTACCTCGCGTCCCGGTACGACGACGACGAGATCCACCAGATCCTGCTGCACGAGGTGGCGCACGCCATCGCCGGCCCTCGCGCGGGCCACGGGCCGCGGTGGGCGACGATCGCCGCCGACATCGGCTACGTCGGCCGGCGCACGCACGACGGCGCCGTCGCCGACGAACTCGCCCCCTGGGTCGGTCGATGCCCGGTCGGGCATGAGCACTACCGCTACCGCGAGCCGAGTCGGCCCCTCAGCTGCGGGCTCTGCCGCAGGGGCTTCGACCGACGGAACCTCATCGTGTGGCACCGGCGCGAGATCACCGCGGCCATGCGGCGCGCGGCCGCGAGCGCCGCCGCCGACTGAGCCGCGGCTCGGGACCGCGAGCCCGGCGATCGGGTCGGTGACCGTGACCCGATCGTGGCGACCGCGACCGCGCGCAGCCGGTAGTTTGGTCCGGTGCCCGTCTCGACCGTCTCGATCCCCGTCGGCCAGTGGTTCACCGACGACAGCGGGCGGTGGTGGTTCGACTCCGGTTCGTTCGCGCTCGACTTCGCCTACACCGGAGGGATCCCCGTCGCCGTCGCCCTCGCCCCCGCACGGCTGAACTCCCCCGACGACCTCACCGCGTGGATGCGCGACCGCTTCCCGATGCCCGTCGCGCCCGCGCGCTCCCGCGACCTGTTCGACGCGACCTCGCTCCGCGACGCGATCGCGCGCCTGGCGCTCGCCGCCGGTCGCGGCGGGACGCCGGCCAC
>NZ_SDPL01000507.1 GCF_004135055.1 Agromyces binzhouensis
CGGCGGGCGGCTGCCCGATCCGATCCGGCGGCACGTGGCGACGCTGAGGTCGCTCGCCGCCGAGTACGCGCAGGTCGGTGCGCGCGGCAACGCCGGCGCGGCGCAGACCGCGGACGACGTCGCGAGGATCGCCGTCAACGTCGAGGAGCTGTTCGTGAGGCTCGACCGCGCGGGCGGCGGGCAGCGCGGGATCGCCGCCATCGAGTACGACGACAAGCTCCGCAAGCTCACCGCGGCGCTCGACCGCGACTACCTGCTCGACATCCTCACCCACCGGCACCTCTGGGACGACCCCGACGAGCGCGTGAGGGAGGTGCGCGACGCGGTCGTCGCGGTCTCGGACGAGCTCGTGCAGAACATCAAGCAGGTCAACGCCCGACGCGGCCTGCACTTCCAGGTGTCGCTCGACGGCCTCATCGGCGGGCGCGAGGAGCTGCGGGAGTGGGAGCGCGCATTCGAGCGCGCGGCCGGAGAGCGCGCGGCGGGCGAGGGCACGGGCCTTCCGCCGGGTTCAGGCGACTGACGCGTTGGTCAGCGGCGGACTCCCGGGTCCTGTAGGCTCGACCAGCCGGGCGCAAGTGCGGCACCGGAGCGGCGGAGCCGCCCCACGCGGATGTAGCGCAGCTGGTAGCGCGTCACCTTGCCAAGGTGAAGGTCGCGGGTTCGAACCCCGTCATCCGCTCCACGTCGAGGCCCCGTCCGTTCGCCCTCGTTCACCACGCTGCCGAGCGGATCCGTCGATCGCGCCGTCTAGTCTGGTGCGGGTCGGCACGCACGCGAACGGGGAACGAGGTGCGCATGGGACGGATCAGACGGATGGTCGGCGTCGGCCTGCTCGCCGGAGCGAGCCTCGGGCTGGCGGCATGCTCGGAACCCGCGGCGCCTCCGGCGGCGAGCGACCCCGCGACATCCGCCGCCGACATGGCCGAGGCCGCCACGTACTGCGAGCAGAAGGGCGGCGAGGTGCAGCAGCGCCAGCCCGCCTGGCGGACGAACCTCGCCGAGGAGGACTGGGTCCCGCTCGGCGACCCGGTCGCGGTCTGCCGGTTCCAGACGCTCGACGACGAGGCCGACTCGAGGATCTACGTCGACCTCGTCACGATCTCGTCGGACGAGCCGACGCTCGCCGCGCTCGCCTACCTGTCGCGGGCCGAGATCCCCGACGACCCGCCCGGAAACCCGGCATCCGCGCTCTGCTCGTCCCTCGGGGGCACGACGAGCTTCGGCCCGAGCGCCGACGGCGGGGGACTCACTTCGGCCGACGACCCCGACGATCCCGTGGTGGCGCCGTGCACGTTCGCCGACGGGTCGTTCATCGACGAGTGGGGCATCGCGTACTACGGGGAGGGGACCGTGCGCGGCATCGACCTCTCGGGCGTGTTCAGCTTCGACCGGTCGACGTTGCCCGAGGTGTTCTGAGCGGCGCCCCAGCCTCGCGAACGGTCCCGTGACGTACGCTCAGGGGGTACTGCCGGAGCGATCGGGGAGGTGCTGGTGCGTCGATTCCGCAGCGTCTCGCAGCCCGGACGCAGGTCCGTCCGATCGGCCCTGCTCGGCGCACTCCTGATGGGAGCGCTCGCCCTCGGGCTCGTCGCGATGCACGACGTCGGCTCCGCGCACGGGGTCCACGGCCCCGCGTCGCAGGCCGCCCAGGTGCCCGTCGCCGGAGGAGGGCACACCTCGGGCGGGCACCCGACGGGGGCCGGCGGTCCGACCGACTCGCACCACGGAGACGTCGCGGCCGTGCCGGTCGTCGCTGCGGCCTCGGCCGTCGGCATCACGGCCCTCGACGTCGTGGCGTCGAGCGCGTCCGATGCCCTCAGCGGGTCGCTGCTCGCCGACTGCGCCCTCGCCGTCGCATGCGCGCTCGCGCTCGCCGTCGTC
>NZ_SDPL01000508.1 GCF_004135055.1 Agromyces binzhouensis
CGGCACGCCGCCGACGACCGGCGTGGGCGGCGGCTCGGGCACTCGGGTCAACGCGTCCTTCGCGAGCTGGACGAGCGCGGCCGCCATCCCCGCCAGCGGTGCGGCGATCCACCCCGCGACCCCGGTCAGGCCGGTCGCGAGCTGCACCACGACGCCGACCCCGAGGAGCATCAGGGTGACCAGCCCGCCGACGACGACGGCCCGACCGATCCGCACCCTGCCGCGGCGGGGCACGACGCGCGGCACGGGTCGCTCCCGCGGGCCGAGGTACGACATCTCGAGCGAGCCCAGCCGGACGAGATCGCCGTGGTGGAGTTCGAGCGGCCCCGTGGTGGTGGCGCCGTTGACCGTGGTGCCGTTCGTGGAGCCGGCATCCTCGATGGTCACGTGGTCCCCGGCGCGCACGAGCCGGGCGTGACGGCGGCTCATCCCGTCCGCCTCCAGGACGATCCCGCAGGACGGATCGCGCCCGACCGTGGTCGATCCCGGCGGGACCGCGAGGCGTCGTCCTCCCCACCGGCCCCCGACCACGAGGAGGGTCGGTTCCGATGCTGCGTGCTGCGGTGCCATCCGACATGCCTGTCAGCGGCCGCCGACGACGCCGGGGCCACGCGTCGAGCGTACGCCGTGCCGTCCGGCTCGACCACTCCGGGGCCGCGCGGCGGACGTGCCGCACCACCGCCCATTGACCGGACGGTCGGTCGGGAATACCGTTGAAGTGACACCCAGATATGGGAGCCGCCACCTGAAGGAGGTTGGTTCTCATGAAGAAGTGGACGCGATGGGAAGACTGGGTGGCGATCGCCGCCGGTCTCGCAGTCGCACTGTCGACGATGTTCCTCACCCAGATGGGAGCATCCGTGTCGATCATGCTCGTGCTCGGCGTGCTGCTCGTCGTCTCGGGCCTCGTGAACCTCGCCTGGCCCGGCATGGTGGCCATGGAGTACGTGCAGGGCGGCTTGGGCGTGCTCCTGATCATCTCGCCGTGGGTCGGCCGCTACGTGGAGACGGGCGCATTCGGGCCCGCATGGATGTCGTGGATCTGCGGCGCGATCGTCGTGGTCGTCGCCGCCCTCGCCATCCGCCCCGCGATGCGCGCGCACCACGACGCGATCACCCACTGATCGACGCGATCCGGCCCCGGGGCCGCGCGGTCGGCGTGCCCGGGCTTCCGGCGCGCCCGCGCGCGTGGAACTGCCGTAGGCACAGCACGAGCATGATCGCCGAGGCCACCAGGTAGAACGAGTGGAGCAGCCAGATCGGTCCGAACGGCAGGCTGAACACGTAGAGCGAGTACACGGCGTTCGCGCCGTTGATCATCACGATGCTCCCGAGGCTGTACGACCCCACGTCGTGCGTGCGAAGGGCCTTCCACACCATCGGCAGGTTGGCGGTCGCGAACACGACGGCGGCGACCATCCCTGCGAACACCGGTACATCCATGTTCGCGACGCTACGCGCGGCACGATCCCGGCCGCGTCGGGAGAAGCACGCAACTTCACGTCGGACGCCGATGGGTCGTTCTACCCATGCCCGCACCCGGCGATCAGACGAGGCCGTGCTCGTATGCGTACGCCGTCGCCGCCGCCCTCGACGCGATGCCGAGCTTGCCGAAGATGTTGCTGAGGTGGCGTGCGATCGTCTTCTCGCTGAGCGAGAGCCGTTCGGCGACGCCCCGATTCGTCAGCCCGGTCGCGACGAGGCGCAGGACCTCGATCTCCCGCTCGGTGAGCGCGCCGCTCCGACGCTCCCCCATCAGCCGCGTCGCCTCGTCGAGCGCCGGCCCGGCTCCGAGCGCCAGGAGTGTCTCGCGAGCACCGCGGACCTCGCCGTCGGCGGCCTCGCGGTCGCCGAGCGCGGCGTGCGCGCCGGCCG
>NZ_SDPL01000509.1 GCF_004135055.1 Agromyces binzhouensis
CCTCGGCGCGGGCGGGTTCGCACCGGCCGCCGTCGCGATGGGCGCGCCGAGCCGCACGCCCGCCGAGCAGGTCGGCGCGCTGGGCGAGGCGATCACCGTCATCCGCGAACTGCAGGACACGGAAGCCCCGGGCGGCGTGTTCCTGCACAACGAGCACTATCCGATCCGCGGCGCCAAGCGCGGGCCCGCCCCGGTGCAGCGGCCCATGCCGATCTGGCTCGGCGTGCTCCGGCCCAAGGGGCTCCGGCTCCTCGGGAGCGCGGCCGACGGGTGGCTGCCGTCGCTCGGCCGTCTCGAGCACGGTCCGGACTCACTCGACGCGGGGCACGAGATCATCGACGGCGCTGCGCGCGCCGCGGGGCGCGAGCCCCGGAGCATCCGTCGCCTGCTCAACGTCGGGCCGCGCACCGTCGACCCGGAGACGCTCGCCGGCCTGGCGACCCGGCACGGCGTCGACACGTTCGTCGTGGTCGGCGACGACGAGGCGCTGATCGAGGAGCTGGGCGCACGGATCGCGCCGGAGACGCGGGCGATCGTCGCCGAACGGCGGGCCGCGGCGGGCTGAACCGCGCCCGGAACCCGGCATCGGCGACGATCGGGACCTCCGCCCTCTGGACCTCGCGGCCTCGGCGCGCGACGATGGACGCACGGAACCGCACCGGCGCGGGAGGCCCCATGAACTCGGCATCGCCCAAGACCCACCGGACCATCGCCCTCGTGGGCGCTTCGGGCTCGGGGAAGACCACCCTCGCGGAGGCGCTCCTGCATCGCGCCGGCGCGATCCCACGGACGGGATCCGTCGAACAGGGGAACACCGTCTGCGACCACGAGCCCGAGGAGATCGCCCGCCACACGAGCCTCGGGCTCTCGCTCGCCTACTTCGACTGGACGGGGCCGGACGGGACCGCGTACGCGGTGACCCTGGCCGACACCCCCGGGCATCCGGATTTCGTGGGCGCCGTCGACGCGGCGCTGGCGGTGGCGGATGTCGCGCTCGTCACGGTCAGCGCGGTGGACGGCGTGGTCGCCGGGACGCGCACCGCCTGGGACGCCGCCGAGGCCGTCGGCGTGCCGCGGGTCGTGGTGGTCACCCAGGAGGACAAGGCGCGGGCGGACTTCCGCGGCGTGCTCGCGCAGCTCCGGTCGGAGTTCGGCGAGCACCTGTGGGCGCTGGAGCTGCCGATCGGGGAGGAGGCGGCGTTCCGGGCGATCGCGGACGTGCTGAGCGAGGAGGCCCACGTCTACGACGGCGACGGGACGCACCACGACGAGCCGCTGCCGCCCGAGGCGGAGGCCGAGGAGCACGCGATGCACGTCGAGGTGACCGAGGACATCGTCTCGCACGACGACGCGCAGCTCGAGGCCTACCTCGAGGGCGACGAGCCGTCGGCCGCCGAGCTCGAGCGGACGTTCGCGCGCGAGGTCGCCGCCGGCGAGGCCGTGCCCGTGCTCGTGTGCTCGGGGGCGACCGGGACGGGCGTCGACCGGGTCGCGGACCTCGTCTGCGAACTGACGCCCGCCGCGACCGAACGCGACGGGCGCATCCTCGTCGGCGAGGGGTCGGGCGGGTCGGAGCTGAAGGTCGCGCCGAACGAGTCCGGGGACACGCTGGTGCACGTCTTCCGGACGGTGGCCGACCCGTTCGTCGGCCAGGTGTCGATGCTCAAGGTGCTCTCCGGCACGCTCCGGACCGGCGACAAGCTGCGGAACGCGACCACGGGCGCCGATGAGCGGATCCACGGCCTGTTCCGGCTCCGGGGGGCGGAGCACGTGACCGCCGGGACGCTCGCCGCGGGCGAGGTCGGCGCGGTCGCGAAGCTCACGGGCTCGCCGTCGGGCTCGCTGCTCTGGTCGCGGGCGTCGGGCACGGCCCG
>NZ_SDPL01000051.1 GCF_004135055.1 Agromyces binzhouensis
CGTGCTGGTCTCGGCGCTCGCGACCCCGGCCCTCGCCGCCACCGAGGCCGGTCGGTCCGCCGTACCGCACGGGGAGCACGGCACGCGCACCGGCGAGGCGCCCTCCGATCGGGCGCACCACCACTGACCTCCCAGACCGCGGCCGGGGGCGCGTGGCGATGACGCCCCCGGTCGCACCTTCGTGCCGACGGCGCCCGCACCGGCGCGACGGATCAGCCGTGCGCGGCGGACTCCGCGGCGAACAGGTTGAGCACGAGCACGCCGGCCACGATGAGGCCGATCCCGACGAGCTTCGGCACCGAGATCGACTCGCCGAGGAACAGCACGCCGATCGCCACGATCGCGGCGGTGCCGACGCCCGACCAGATCGCGTAGACGATGCCGATCTCGAGCTCGCGGACCGTGAGGGCGAGCATCCAGAACGAGAAGCCGTACCCCGCGAGCACGATGACGGTCCACCACAGCCGGGTGAAGCCCGCAGTGAATCCGATCAGGCTCGTCGCGGCGACCTCGGCTGCGATCGCCAGTGCGAGGAACACCCATGCCATGAGGGCGAGTCTCCCAGATCGCCGGGCTCGGTCGGGACGCCGCTCAGGCGGACGACTCCTCCGCCGCCCCGGCATCCCGGGTCGCACCCGACATGAACCGCTCGACGTCGCGGTCGACGATGATGTCGCGCGGGACGAGCGGCCGGGCGAGGTAGAGACCGTCCAGGCTCGTCAGCCGCGAGAGGGCGACGTAGGTCTGGCCCGGGCTGAAGACGCGCGAGCCGAGGTCGACGATCGCGGCGTCGTAGCTCGCGCCCTGCGACTTGTGGATGGTGACCGCCCACGCCAGGCGGAGCGGGAACTGGGTGAACTCGGCCACGATCTCGCGCTCGAGCTTCTTGGCGACCGGGTCCCACGAGTACCGGTACTTCTCCCACGTGGCGGGCTCCACCTCGTGCTCCTCGCCGTCGATGTCGACGCGCACCTCGCGCTCGAGCGACGTGACCGTGCCGATCGTGCCGTTCACCCAGCGCGGGGCCTCGCCCCACCCCGCGGTGTCGTTGCGCAGGAACATGACCTGCGCACCGACCTTGAGCTCCAGCCGCTCGTCGGCGGGGTACCCGCGGCCCCCGAACTCGCCGTTCACGTCGGCCTCGTTCGCGATCGAGTGCCCGGGGAGCCGGTGGAGCGCCGCCCGGTTGATCCGGTTCACGGTCTCGTTGGTCGTGGCGAGCGTGATCGCGCCCTGCTCGGGCAGCGGCCGGCGAGCGCCCGTGTCGTTCAGGACCCCGGCGATCTCGGCCGTGACCATCCCGTGCCGGACGGCGTTCAGCATGTGCTTGAAGGCGTCGTCGTGCTGCCGGTGGATCTCGCCGAGCTCGTATATCCGTAAGGAGGCCTCCTGCCAGACCTTCGCGTCGAAGAACCACATCGAGCGGTACGTGTCGGCGAAGTACCGGCGCTCGTCGCCCGAGCCCGGCACCGGCGCGAGCTGGTACGGGTCGCCGAACAGCACGACCTGGACGCCGCCGAACGGCTCGTGCGGGCGCTGGCGCGCCTGCCGCAGCGAGCGGTCCATCGCATCCATGAGGTCGGCGTTGACCATCGAGACCTCGTCGATCACGAGCGTGTCCATGGCGTTCAGGATCTTGCGGACCGCGTCGTTCTGGTCGATGTCGTGGTCGGCGACCACGCCGATCGGCAGGCGGAACAGCGAGTGGATGGTCTGGCCGCCGACGTTGAGCGCCGCGACGCCCGTGGGCGCGCAGATCACGATCTGCTTGGAGGTGTTCCAGTTCAGGTGGTTCAGCAGCGTCGACTTGCCCGTGCCCGCGCGGCCGGTGACGAACACGTGTTCGCGCGTGTGCTCGATCGCCCGGAACACCGCCTGCTGCTCGGCGGTGAGGGTCACGTGCTGCAACGGTCGGCCTTCGGTCTCGCTGGGTTCGGCGGGGGTCTGATGCGCCGCCGCGCGCTCCCGGTCGTGGGGCGGATGCCGCGTGCGGGCGTCTTCACTGTAGACCGCGATCGCCGCGCCGCGGCCCCGGCCGCGGCATCCGTCGACCCGTCACGCGGCGTCGTGGAGAAGCGGGTCCGTGACGCGGCCCTGTCTAGACTTGCCGGGTGGGGAGCTCGGGCCGACGTGAGGGACGCCTGTCGCCGGTCGCGATCGTCGGGTGGACAGGCCTCGCCGTCATGCTCGTCGCCGGGTTCCTCGCCGCACTCGGCGGGCTGAACCAGAGCCTGTACGGCGCGTCCGCCTTCGTCGAGCGCTACCTCGACGCCATCGCGAGCGACGACATCGTGAGCGCCGCGGCGACGCCGGGCGTCCGGCTCGACGAGGGCGACCTGGCCGGCGCGGGGCTCCCCGCCGACATCTCCACCGCGATGCTGCGCTCGAACGTCGTCGACTCCGGCCCCGAGGACGTCCGCGTCGTCTCCGACGAGGCGCATGACGACGGCCGGCACACGGTGACCGTGAGCTACCGGCTCGACACGGCGATCGTGCGGACCGCGTTCGTCGTGAGCCCGATCGAGCCGCTCTACGGCGTGCTGCACCGCTGGGAGTTCGCGACGAGCCCGCTCGCCGTGATCGAGGTCACGGCCGCCCAGAGCCCGCTGTTCACGGTCGGGTCCCTGACGCTCGACGCGCGCGCCACGAAGACCGGCGACGACCTGTCCGCGTTCAGGCAGACCACGCAGTACCTCGCGATCGCTCCCGCCGTGTACGAGTTCGGCTACCAGTCGACCCTCCTCGAGGCGGTCCCGGTCCAGGTCGTCGCCGAGCCGGGGGCGAGGGCCGCCGTCACGGTCGACTCCCTCCCCACGGAGGCGTTCGTGGAGCGGGTCCAGGTGAAGGTCGACGAGTACCTCGTCGACCAGTGCGCGAGCCAGCCGGTGCTGCAGCCGGCCGGCTGCCCGTTCGGCGTCGTGATCGACGACCGCGTCGTGGGCGATCCCGTGTGGAGGATCGTCGAGTCGCCGGTGGTCACCCTCGTCCCGAGCGAGATGAGGTTCGAGATGCCGCCGACCGCGGGGCTCGCGCACATCTCGGTCGACGTGCAGTCGCTGTTCGACGGCACGTTCTCGACGCTCGAACAGGACGAGTCGTTCACGCTCGCGCTCGAGGCGACCGTGCGGCCCGACGGATCGATCTCGATCCAGCTGCGCTGACGCGCTCAGCGCACCCCGTCGCGCTCGGCGAGCGCCGAGAGCCGCGCGTTGTACTCCTCGAGCTCGGCATCGCCCGTGCGGTCGGCGTGCCGGTCGCGACGCCTGGACTCCTTCGCGTCGTTGCGCGACCACTGCACCGCGACGGTGATGGCGAGCGCCACCGTGGGGATCTCGCCGATCGACCAGGCGATGCCGCCGCCCAGCTGCTGGTCGGCGAGCGCATCGGTGCCCCACCCCATGGCGCCGTACCAGTCGGCGAGCAGCAGCCCGGTGCCCATCATGATCGCGAGGCCGAAGAACGCGTGGAACGCCATCGTGCCGAGCAGCAGGAGCAACCGGAACGCGTACGGCAGCCGGTAGGGCACCGGATCGATGCCGATGAGCGACTGGACGAAGAGGTACCCGGTGATGAGGAAGTGGGTGATCATCCACTCGTGCCCGATGTGGTCCTCCATCGACCACCGGAACAGCGGCGAGTAGTAGAACACCCAGAGCGAGCCCGCGAACAGCACCGCAGCGACGATCGGGTTCGCGATGATCGACGCGAACCTGGAGTGCACGGCCAGCAGGATCCACTCGCGCCCGCCTCGGCTGCCGTCCTTCCGGGGGCGGATGGCGCGGGCCGCGAGCGTGACCGGCGCGCCGGGGACGAGCAGCACCGGCACCGCCATGGTCAGCATCATGTGCCCGAGCATGTGCGCGGAGAAGAGGTACTGCTCGTACGCGGCGACGCCGCCGCTCGTGACCCACGCGAGGAGCAGCAGGCCCGCGATCCAGAGCACGGTGCGGTAGATCGGCCAGCGGTCGCCGCGACGGCGGAGCCGGAGCACGCCCGCGACGTAGAAGAAGATGCCGAATCCGCACGCGATGAGCCAGAGGAGGTCGGGGCTCCACTCGGTGAAGTAGCGCATGGCATCGGGGGCGGGAGGCAGGGGCTCGCCCGTGAGGATCTCGGCGGGCGTCCGTGCGAGTCCGCCCGAGACGTCCTCGTCGATCGGCGTGGCCGTCCGCGCGAGGGCCGCGGCCACGCCCGAGGCGATGCCCATGAAGGCCAGCTCGATGACGACGAGCAGCCAGAACGTCCGGTTCGCCGACCCGCCGGGTGCACCGCGGTCGCTCCGCGCCGCGTCCGCCCGGAGCATCCGGTCGATCATGACGCGCCGCTGCGCGGCGCCGAACAGGCCGAGCGCCACGAGCGCCGCCACCTTCGCGACCACCAGCACGCCGTACTGCGTGGCGAGCTGGTCCCAGGTGCCGATCCGGAGGGCGGCGCTCGCGTAGCCGGAGATCGCGACGACGATGAACGCGATGAGCGCGACCGTCGAGTAGCGCGTGAGCACGACCCCGAGGCGGTCGCCGTCGAGCGCGGGCTTCAGCAGCACGATCGTGAGGAGGCCGCCGAGCCAGGCCGCCGCGAAGACGAGGTGCAGCCCGAGCGCCGTGACCGCGTCGTCGTGCCCGGATGCGCCGGCCGCGTGGCCCTGCTGCGCCATGGGCACGAGCGCGACGACCGCGAGCACGGCGACGAACACGAGGGCGGTGTGGTTCCGCACGGCGAAGCAGAGCACGGTGACCGCGGCCGCGATGAGGGTCGTCGCGAGCCACGCCTGCCCGAGTTCGATCGACGTCACGAACTGGCCGAGCTGCTGGCCGAAGCGGTCCCCCAGCGAGAACTCGGCGCCCGTGACGAGCATGAAGGTCAGCACGCCGGTCGCGGCGCTCGCGACGGTGAGCACGGCGGCGGATGCCGCGGCCACGTCGAGCGCGAGGTCGAACTCGCGTCGCTTCGGGCTCAACGCCCAGACGGCGAGCACGAGTGCGCCGATCATCCCCGCGGCGCCGAGGTTCACGACGAGCTTCGCGACGGGGACGCCCCACCGTGCGATCGGGCCCGGGTCCTGGATCGGGTAGGGCTCCGCGCCGCCGCCGTACGCCAGTGCGGCGGTCATCGCGGCGAGCGCGACGGCGACGAGTGCGGCTGGGCCCAGCACGCGGGCGGAACGGATCACCGTACGAGCCTAGGCGAGCCGGCTGGGAGCGATCGCCCGGCGGTCCCCGCGTGCGCCGCCGTCATCCGCCCCCTGGCACGACGAAGGGGCGCCCGGCAGTGCCGGGCGCCCCTTCGGGAGTCGCGGAATGCGTCTGCGGACGCGCGCGGGTTACTTCGCGGCGGCCTTGAGCTTGGAGCCCGCGGTCACCTTGACCGAGTTGCCGGCGGCGATCTGGATGGTCTCACCGGTCTGCGGGTTGCGGCCCGTGCGGGCGGCGCGGTGGGTGCGCTCGACGGCGAGCCAGCCCGGGATGGACACCTTGGTGCCCGAGCCGACCGACTCGGCGAGGGTGTCGAAGAAGCCGTTGAGCACGGCGTCGACGGCCGTCTGGCTCTGGCCCGTCGACGCGGCGATCTTGGCAACGAGCTCCGACTTGTTGAGCGACTTGTCAGCCATTGAATGTCCTCCTCGGACCTTCGCTGTTTATACAGCTGTCGTGTGGAAACACGGAGAACGGATCGCATCGATCGCCCCCGTAGCCGTTCAGGCCGCCTCGAATGTAGCAGAGTCCCGCGGAAACACGCGGATTTCCGGCCCGTTCGGGCAGGTTCGCGGGGGGCTTGACGGATGCCGCGGCATCCGTCGAACGCCCCCGCCGGAGCACTGCACGGGAACGACGAGAGGGGCGCCCCGGAAACCGGGACGCCCCTCTCGGGAAGCGGGTGGAGTTACCAGCTCGACTTCGTGATGCCGGGCAGCTCGCCGCGGTGCGCCATGTCACGGAAGCGGACGCGCGAGACGCCGAACTTCGTGAGCACGCCACGGGGGCGGCCGTCGATGGCGTCGCGCGAGCGCACGCGCACCGGCGAGGCGTTGCGGGGCAGCTTCTGCAGGCCGACACGGGCGGCCTCACGGGCCTCGTCGGTCGCGTTCGCGTCGACGAGCGTCTTCTTCAGCTCGGCACGCTTCGCGGCGTAGCGGTCGACGACCACCTTGCGCTGCTCGTTGCGCGCGATCTTGCTCTTCTTCGCCATGTCTTAGCGCTCCTCTCGGAAGTCGACGTGCTTGCGCACCACGGGGTCGTACTTCTTGAGCACGAGACGGTCGGGGTTGTTGCGACGGTTCTTGCGGGTCACGTAGGTGTACCCGGTGCCGGCCGTCGAACGGAGCTTGATGATGGGACGGATGTCCTGCTGCTTCGCCATCAGAGCTTCACCCCACGAGCCTGCATGTCCTTGACGACGGCCTCGATGCCACGGGCGTCGATCACCTTGATGCCCTTGGCGGACACGTTCAGGGTGACGTTACGACGAAGCGACGGCACGTAGTAGGTCTTCTTCTGCACGTTCGGGTCGAAGCGGCGCTTCGTCCGGCGGTGCGAGTGCGAGATGTTGTGACCGAAGCCGGGAACGGCTCCGGTCACCTGGCACACTGCTGCCATTGGTCTTTCCTCCAATACCGAGGGGCCGGACGGCCCCTCCCAAGGTCTCTTGTCTGCTGACGAGCCCGCGTCGGAACCCGCGATTTCTCGCGTGTCACGGCAGGGGATCGGCGCGGTCTGGGCAGTGGAAGTACCCAGCCAAAGGTTCAGCTTACCAGATGGCCCGATGGGGGGCCGAATCGCGCCCGTCGCGCCGGCCGAGGCCTCCCCTCAGGCCGCGACCGAGCCGGGCGCGGCGGCGGGCTCGTCGGCGCCGATCGTCCGGCGCGAGAGCAGCGCCGCGACGAGGAAGCACACGGCTCCGAGGAAGGTGCCGAGGTTCGCCCAGAGCAGATTGTAGAAGGTCCCGGTGTCGGGCAGGACGTAGGCGGCGATCGCCGCCAGGAGGGCGCCGACCGGTGCCACGGCGGCTCCCGACTCAGTGGTGGAATGCCTGGACGATGCCCTCGTGCGGCATCGGCGCGTCGAGGCCGTCGAGGAACTCCGTCTCCTCGCGGATGTCGCGCAACAGGTCCTCGGCGAGGTCGTGGCTGAGGCCGTTGCGGCAGACGATGCGCATGACGGTCTGGTCGGACTGGTCGCCCGAGAGCGGGTAGGCCGGCACGAGCCATCCCTTGATCCGCAGCCGTTCGGCGAGGTGGTACAGCGTCCACTTGTCGGTGTGCCCGGGCGTCTGCCGCCATGCGAAGACCGGGATGTCGGTGCCGTCGGTCAGCAGTTCGTACGCATCGAGCTTGCCGATCTCGCCCGAGAGGAACACGGCGACGTCCTGCGACGCCTGCTGGATCGCGGTGTACCCGACCCGGCCGAGCCGCAGGAACCGGTAGTACTGCAGGAGCACCTGCGCTCCGGGGCGGGAGAAGTTGATGGCGAACGTCGGCATCGACCCCCCGAGGTAGCTCACCCGGAACACGAGGTCCTCGGGCAGCGCGGCGGTGTTCCGCCAGACGACCCAGCCGACGCCGGGGTAGACCAGTCCGTACTTGTGGCCGGACGTGTTGATGGACTGCACCCGCTCGACGCGGAAGTCCCACTCGAGATCGGGCTGCAGGAACGGCGCGACCATCGCACCGGAGGCGCCGTCGACGTGGATCGGGATGTCGAGGCCGGTCGCCGCCTGGATCTCGTCGAGCTTCGCGGCGACCTTCGTCACGGGCTCGTACGAGCCCGTGTAGGTGACGCCCATGATCACGACGACGCCGATCGTGTTCTCGTCGACCACGTCCTCGAGCCCGGTGCCGTCCATGAGCGGGTGCTCGTCGCTCGTGTCGATGAACCGCATCTCGATGTCGAAGAAGTTGCAGAACTTCTCCCAGCAGACCTGCACCGCGCTCGACATGATGAGGTTCGGCGTCTCGGTCGACTTCCCCGCCGCGCGGCGGGCGTGCTGCCAGCGGCGCTTCAGCGCGAGCCCGCCCAGCATGCACGCCTCCGACGAGCCGATGGTCGACGTGCCGATCGCGTCGTCGGGGTCGGGCGCATTCCACAGGTCGGCGAGGATCCGCCAGCAGTACTCCTCGATCGCCGCCGTTGCCGGGTACTCGTCCTTGTCGATCATGTTCTTGTCGAAGGCGTCGTGGTACAGCCGATCGCCGTGCTCGTCCATCCACGTCGTCACGAACGTCGCGAGGTTCAGGCGCGCGTTGCCGTCGAGCATCGACTCGTCGTGGATGATGCGGTACGCGGTCTCCGGCAGCATCGGCAGCTCCGGGATCCGCGTGTGCCGCGCGGTCGTCGCCTCCCCCGCCCGCGTGAACGTCGGCTCGAGCTCGTCGTCGTGGCGCATGGTTCCCCCTCAATTGCGTCGGCCGCCGGCGGCCGCACCGATGCGGACCATAGTCCCCGCCGATCGGCGCCTCAAGGGCCGAACGCACGACGAAGCGGATGCCGCGGGCACGACGTGCGCCCGCGGCATCCGCTTCTCGGCTCATCGCGCCGTCACGGCGCGGCTCGACCTCAGGAGGTCAGGGAGTCGACGTACTCCTGGTTGTCGGCGATCCACTGCTCCACGATGGGGCCGTAGTCGTCGGTGTCGTTCTCGTTGAACATGGCGTTCTCGAGGGAGTACAGCAGCTCGCTGTCCATCCGGAAGTCCTTCAGCCAGCCCGCGAGCGTCGGGTGGGAGTCCTCGAGGCTCGAGCTGCCGAACGAGTGGATGCCCTCGGCGTCGCCGAGCGTGCCCTCGGGGTCCTCGAGGTCCTTGAGCGCGAACGCGTCGTAGGCCCAGTGCGGGCGCCAGAGCGTGACGGCGATGTTCTCGCCCGCGTCGGTCGCCGCGGTGAGCTCGGCGAGCATGGCCGGGGTCGACGAGGTGAGGTAGTCCATGCCGTCGAGACCGTAGGTCGGGATGACGCTGTCGGTCGTGACCCGGTTCAGGCCCGAACCCGGCTCGATGCCGACGAGGCGGTCGTCGAACGCGTCGGCGTTCGCGGCGAGGTCGGCGAGCGAGTCGACGGGGGCGTCCTCGTTCACGGCGATCGTGAGCTTGGCGTCCTCGTTCCAGGCGCCGAGGTCGACGATGTCGTCGCCGTACTTCTCGACGTAGTCGGCGTGCGTGATGGGCAGCCACGTGTCGAGCGTGACGTCGTAGTCGCCGTCGCTGAGGCCCTGGAAGACCGGGGCGGCGTCCGCGTACTCGAGCTCGACGTCGTAGCCCTGCTCCTGGAGCACGGCCTTCCAGAGCTCGCTCGCGGCGATGCCCTCGTCCCAGCCGTTGAACACGGCGATGGTGAGGTCCTGGCGGTCGCCGTTGTCGAGGGTCTCGGCCTCGGCGCCCGAGGCGCAGCCGGAGAGGGCGAGCGCCGTGGCGCCGCCGAGGGCGAGGGTGGAGATCAGGTGACGCTTGGTCATGTGCAGGGTGTTCCTTTCCTCCCGTGTGCTGTGGCACGGGTGTCGGGGCTCCGCGCGCGGGTCCGCGCGGGGTTCCGGGCGCGACGGATGCCGCGTCCCGGGCATGCCGGGGAGGCCCGCCGCTGGGGCGACGGGACGGTACCGGATGGTCTGGTTACGTGGTGGGCGCGAGCTCGGGCTCGCGCTCGGACGACGCGGACGGCTCGTCGGTGCGGCGTGCGGATGCGTCATCCGCTCGCCTCGTGCGCCGCGGACGTCGATCGCCCGAGCCGAACGCGCCCGTGATGCGGTCGAGCACGATCGCGAGGATCACGACCGACAGCCCGGCTTCGAAGCCGAGGCCGACGTCGATGCGCGTGAGCGACTGCACGACGTCGCCGCCGAGGCCGCCGGCGCCGACCATGCCGGCGATGACGACCATCGAGAGCGAGAGCATGATGACCTGGTTGACGCCGGCCATGATCGACGGCATCGCGAGCGGCAGCTGGACCTGGCGGAGGATGCGCCACGGCGACGAGCCGAACGCGTGCCCCGCCTCGACGACCTCGCGGTCCACGCCGCGGATGCCGAGTTCGGTGAGCCGCACGCCCGGGGCCATCGCGAACACGATCGTCGCGACGATGCCCGGCACGACGCCGACCCGGAACAGGATCAGCGCGGGGATCAGGTACACGAACGCGGGCATCGTCTGCATGAAGTCGAGGATCGGGCGGATGACGCGGCTCGCCACGTCGTTCCGCGCGGCCAGGATCCCGAGCGGGATCGCGACGACCACCGCGATCGTGCTCGACACGAGCACGAGGGCGAGGGTGTCCATCGCGTTCTCCCACTGGTCGACGCCGACGATCACGAGGAGGCCGACCACGGTGCCCGCCGCGAGCTTCCAGCCCTTGGCGAACCAGGCGAGCGCCGCGATGACGAGGATCACGGCCCAGAACGGCGGCGTCGACAGGACGAGGTCGACGAGGTCGTAGAACCCCGCGAAGATCGCGCGGATCACGTCGAACAGGCCGTCGAGCACCTCGGTGAGCACGTCGATGGCGCCCTCGGCGATCTCGCCGAGGGGAAGTCGGAACTCGTTCATGCGCGGCTCCCTTCGATCGGGGCGGTGGCACGCGTCGCGAGCGCCTCCTCGAGGCCCGGCGCGGGATCGGCCTCGGCCTCCTCCGTCGAGCGCAGCGTCTCGGTGATCACGTCGACGGGCACCGTGGCGGGCGACGTGATCGCGGGGAGCTCGCCGGTGTTCGCCGGGACGTTGCCGAGCGCGGCGAGGAGGGTGACCCGCGGAACGGCGCCGAGCAGGCGGTGCCGGTCGTCGACGACCGCGAGCGGCAGCTCGTGCTCGACCGCGCTGCCGAGCATCTCCGAGAGGGGGACGTCGGCGGCGACGGTCGCGATGTCGTCGCGGATGGCCGCGTCGAGCGTACGCTCGCCGCGCTGCACGAGGCGCAGCACCTCGCGGTCGTGGGCGACGCCGAGGAGGCGCCGCCCGGGGGCCACGACGAACACGGTCGAGGTCTGCAGGTCGCGCATCGTCCGGAGCGCCGCACGCGGGCCGGCGGACGAGGACACGATCGCACGGGGCGCCTCCATGACGTTGCCCGCCGTGAGGACGCGCGCCCGGTCGACGTCCTGCACGAACTGCGCGACGTAGTCGTCGGCCGGGTCGGTGAGGATCTCCTCGGCCGTGCCGAGCTGCACGATGCGACCGTCGCGCATGACGGCGATCCGGTCGCCGAGGAACATCGCCTCGTTCAGGTCGTGCGTGATGAAGACGATGGTCTTGCCGAGCTCCTGCTGCAGCTCGACGAGCTGCTCCTGCATCTCACGGCGGATGAGCGGGTCGAGCGCCGAGAACGCCTCGTCCATGAGCAGGATGTCGGTGTCCGCGGCGAGCGCGCGGGCGAGCCCCACGCGCTGCTGCATGCCGCCCGAGAGCTCGGACGGCATCTTCTCGCCCCATCCGGCGAGGCCGACGCGGTCGAGGACCCGCGAGGCGCGCTCGCGGCGCTCGTCGGCGCCCACGCCCTGGACCTCGAGGCCGTAGGCGGCGTTGTCGAGCACCGTGCGGTGCGGCAGCAGGGCGAAGTGCTGGAAGACCATCGAGACGTGGTCGCGGCGGATGGCGCGCAGGCGCTTGGGCGAGACGCCGGTGATCCGCTCCCCCATGACCTCGACCGATCCGGCGGTCGGCTCGAGCAGGCCGTTGAGCATGCGGATGAGCGTGGACTTGCCGGACCCGGAGAGGCCCATGACGACGAAGATCTCGCCGCGTCGGACGTCGAACTCGGCGTCGACGACCGCGGCGGTGCCGAGGTGGGCGACGTCGTCCCGGCTCGCGCCGTCGGCGAGGCGCTGGAGCGCTTCGCCGGGCTTGCGGCCGAAGAACCGGGTGAGTCCGCGGACCTCGAGGGCGGGTGGCGCGTGGCGGGCCGCGGCGGCGGCCGCGACGGC
>NZ_SDPL01000510.1 GCF_004135055.1 Agromyces binzhouensis
GCCGTCGACGACGAGCACGCTCCGGCGCGACCGGCCGAGCATGAGCGCGGCGGAGAGGCCGGCGCTGCCGCCGCCGACGATCACCACGTCCCAGGTCGCCACGGCTACCCGGCCGCCTCGGGCGCGGACGTCGTCGCCGCCGCCTTGGAGTCCGACGTCCCGGACGTCGGCGAGGCGATGACGAAGTACGCGCCGCTCGGGTCGGTGAGGCCCGCACGCCGCCCGTCGGGAACGTCCCACGGCGGCACCACGAGCGTGCCGCCCGCGGCGACGGCCCGGGCGAGCGTCGCCTCGACGTCGTCGACCTGGAAGCCGACGTTCCAGGTGGGCGGCAGGTCGTCGCCGAGCAGGTCCGCGGCGTCGAGGATCCGCGCGAACGTGCGCCCGAGGTGCCGGTAGACCGCGTAGCGCGGTCTTCCGTCGCCGTGCTCCACGTCCCAGTGGAACGCGTGCGCGTAGAACCGCTCCGCCGCGTCGAAGTCGCTCGCCGCGAGCTCGAACCGGGTGGCCGAGCCCGTCTCGTCGTACACGTCGAAGCCGGGCAGGCCACCCGGCTGCCAGTAGCCGACGACGGCTCCGGTCGCGTCGATCGCGAGCCCCATGACGCCCATGTCGGGGATGTCGATCGGCTCGAAGAGCACCGTGCCGCCGGCCTCGGCGATCCGCTCGCTCGTCGCCGCCGCGTTCCAGGTCAGGAGGTAGACGGTCCAGTGCGGCGACGCCGGGTCGTCCTCCGAGCGGCGTCCGGCGCCGGCCACGCGCCTGCCGTCGAGGAGGAAGGTCGTGTACCCGCCGTACCGTTCGTCGTCGCTGCGGTCCGCCGTCCAGCCGAACACGCTCGTGTAGAAGTCGACCGCCCCGTCGAGGTCGGTCGTGGTCAGGTCGACCCAGGCCGGGGCTCCGGCGACGAGGTCATCCGATCCGGGCATGCTGGCCTCCATCGGGGCGTCTCACGTGCGAATACCACCACGGTAGGCGGCGCTCCCGGATGCTAACACCGGGAGCCGTCGCTGCGACAGGCGGCGCTCATCACGCGGGCAGGGCGGCGAGGATGTCGGCGCGCAGCGCGTTCGCCCGCTCGGCGAAGCCGCGCTGACGCCGCACGTACTCGGCCTTGCCCTCGGCCGTCTCGATGCGCACCGGTTCGCCGCCCCAGGGCGCCATGTCGTAGGGCGACGCCTGCATGTCGAGGTACCGGATGTCGCGTGCGAGCTCGAACGCGTCGAGGAGCAGGGTGCCCGGCACGAGCGGGCCGAGCTTGACCGCCCACTTGTAGACGTCCATGTTCGCGTGCAGGCAGCCCGGCTGCTCGAGCTCGGGCTGCGATTCCCTGGTCGGCGCGAAGCGGTTGCGGGGCGTCGCGTCAGGGGTGAAGAACCGGTACGCGTCGATGTGGGTGCAGCGCAGCTCGTGCGCCTCGACGACCTCGTCGGTCGCGGCCTGGCCGAGGCGCAGGGGCACCGGATGCCGGTGCTCGCCCTGCCGGTGGACCATCGCCCACTCGTGCAGGCCGAAGCAGCCGAACTGCCCGGGTCGGGCGGCGGTGCGTCGGAGCATCCGCTCGACCGGGCCGAGCATCGCGCCCTTCTCGGCGCGCATCGCGTCCGCATCGACCACGAGTCCACGCTCGGTCGCGCCCGCTGCGTACCAGCGCCAGTCGGCGCGCGGCGAGCCCGCGGCATCCGCCAGCTCGATGCCGGCACCGGGATGCCAGCGGCGCAGCAGCGACGGCGAGTACGAGTAGTAGGTGAAGAGGAAGTCCTCGATCGGATGCCGCTCGCCGCGCGCCCTGCGCGACCGGTGACCGGCCGTGAGGGCGTCGGCCCGTTCCGCGTGCGCCCGCTCGCGCGCGTGCCAGTCGGCGCGG
>NZ_SDPL01000511.1 GCF_004135055.1 Agromyces binzhouensis
GGCCGATGCCGAGGGCGAACGCCCGTGCGGCGGCGATGCCCACCCGGAGCCCGGTGAACGGACCGGGCCCCATGCCCGCCGCGACGCCCGAGAGGTCGGCCGGGCGCACGCCGGCTCGGGCGAGGACGTCGCGGATGCCGTCGCCGATGAGCTCGGCGTGCCGCATGGTGTCGTTCGTGCCCGCCTCGGCGAGGATCCCGCCGTCGAGGTCGACGACGGCGACGCTCGTCCCGGTGGACGTGTCGATCGCGAGAAGCATGGCATCCAGCCTAGATGCGCGCCGCCGAGCGCCCGCCGGGAGCGGGCCGCATCCTCCCGGTCAGTCGTCGAGCTGCGGCTGCACGGCGAACGGCGTGCCGGCCCATCGCGGGCCGTGGCCGAGGAGTTCGACGGTCCTCGGTTCGTCCTCGTCGAGCTCTGCGTCGCGCTCGGCCCCGGCCCCGGCCTCGGCCCCGGCCCCGGCGGCATGGCCGTCGACGTCGTCGTGGCCGCGGCGACGGGCGATGACCACCTCGAGCCAGGACTCGCTGACATCGTCGAGCAGGCCGGCGCCCCACTCGACCACGACGACGGAGTGCGCGAAGTCGAGGTCGAGGTCCTCGAGCTCGGCGGCGCTGCCGAGGCGGTAGGCGTCGACGTGCACGAGGGGTGCCCTGCCGACCAGGCTCGGGTGGGTCCGCGCGAGCACGAACGTCGGGCTCTGCACCGGACCGCGGACGCCGAGTCCGTCGCCGATGCCGCGCGTGAGCGTCGTCTTCCCGGCGCCGAGCGGACCGGTGAGCACGACGAGGTCGCCGGCCCGCAACGTGCGACCGAGCTCTCGGCCGAGGGACTCCATGGCCTCGGTGTCGGCGACCGATCGGCGCATCAGGCGCCTCCGACGTGCGTGCGAGGGACGCGCGGGCCGATGCGCGTGACGATCTCGTAGCCGATCGTGTCGGCGGCGTCGCCCCACTCGTCGGCCGACGGGGCGCCGGCGGCCGGGTCGCCGAAGAGCACGACCTCGTCACCGACGGCGACCTCGGCGTCCCCCACGTCGACGAGGAACTGGTCCATCGCGATGCGACCGGCGATCCGATGTCGGGCGCCGTGGATCACGACCTCCGCTCGCCCGGAGGCCTGCCGCGGCACGCCGTCGGCGTAGCCGAGCGGGACGAGCGCGAGCGTCGTCGGATTCGGAGCACGCCAGGTGTAGCCGTACGAGGCGCCCGTTCCGGACTCGACGCGTCGCACGGCGGCGACGCGCCCGCGGAGGGTCATCACGGGCGTCAGGCCGAGCTCCGCGGCGGTCGTGCCGTCGCCGAAGGGCGGCACGCCGTAGATCCCGATGCCGATCCGCACCATGTCCAGGCGCGCCTCGGGCAGGCGCAGGGCCGCGGCCGTGGATGCGAGGTGGCGGATCTCCGGCGAGAGCCCCGCGCGCTCGGCGGCGGCGGCGCCGTCGAGGAACGCGGCGAGCTGCGCGGCGTCCTCGTCGGGCGACGTGTTCGCGAGGTGGCTGAAGAGGCCGCGGACCCGCACGCGCCCCTCCGACTCGAGCACCGTCGCACGCGCGACGACGTCGTCCCAGTCGGCGCGCAGGATGCCGTTCCGACTGAGGCCCGTGTCGAGCTTGAGGTGCACGTTCGCGATGCGGCCGGCGGACGCCGCGGCATCCGCCATCGCCTCGAGCTGGGCCGCCGAAGAGGCGCCCAGGTCGATGTCGTGGGCGATGGCGGCCTCGAAGCGCGCGGCCGGGTCGTGCAGCCAGGCGAGGATCGGAGCCTCGATCCCGGCGTCGCGCAGCGCGAGCGCCTCGTCCAGGTCGGCGACGCCGAGGTGGTCCGCGCCCCCGTCGAGTGCGGCGCGGGCGACGTGCA
>NZ_SDPL01000512.1 GCF_004135055.1 Agromyces binzhouensis
AACGCGGTGCACTACGCGACGCCCCGCGAGCACCGGCTCGCCTCCGCGCTCGCGGCGGTGCGGGCGCGGCGCAGCCTCGACGAGCTCGACGGCTGGTTGCCCGCGACCGACGGACTGCACCTCCGGTCGGGCGCAGAGATGCTCGCCCGCTTCGATCGCCACCCCGGCGCCGTCGAGCACTCGGTGACGCTCGCGCACGACCTGTCGTTCCGGCTGCGCAGCGCCCGGCCGCGGCTCCCCCGGCAGGAGGTGCCCGAGGGGCACACGCCGATGTCGTGGCTGCGGGAGCTCGCCTGGCGGGGCGCCGAGCGGCGCTACCCGGGCGTGCCCGACCACGTGCGCGAGCGGCTCGCGAAGGAGCTCGACGTGATCGAGGAGAAGGACTTCCCGGGGTACTTCCTCATCGTGCACGACCTCGTGCAGGAGGCGCGCCGCCGCGGCATCCTCTGCCAGGGCCGCGGGTCGGCGGCGAACTCGGCGGTCTGCTACGTGCTCGACATCACCGGGGTCGACTCGATCTACTACGACCTGCCGTTCGAGCGGTTCCTGTCGTCGCTGCGCGACGAGGAGCCCGACATCGACGTCGACTTCGACTCCGACCGGCGCGAGGAGATCATCCAGTACGTCTACGGCAGGTACGGCCGGCACAACGCCGCGCAGGTCGCGAACGTGATCAGCTACCGCCCCAAGGGCGCGGTGCGCGACATGGCCAAGGCGCTCGGCTACTCGACCGGGCAGCAGGACGCATGGTCGCGCCAGGTCGAGCGCTGGGGGTCGGTCGTCGAGACCGACGAGCACGACATCCCCGAGTCGGTGGTCGAGCTCGCCGAGCAGCTGCTGACCTTCCCGCGGCACCTCGGCATCCACTCGGGCGGCATGGTGCTCACCGACCGGCCCGTCGGCGAGGTGTGCCCCATCGAGCACGCCCGCATGGAGAACCGCACCGTCCTGCAGTGGGACAAGGACGACTGCGCCTGGATGGGCCTCGTGAAGTTCGACCTGCTCGGGCTCGGCATGCTCGCCGCGCTGCAGTACACGTTCGACCTCGTGCGCGCGCACACCGGCGAGGAGTGGGAGCTCGCGACGATCCCGAAGGAGGAGCCCGCGGTCTACGACATGCTGTGCCGCGCCGATTCCATCGGGGTGTTCCAGGTCGAGTCGCGCGCCCAGATGGGCACGCTCCCCCGCCTGCAGCCGCGCTGCTTCTACGACCTCGTCGTCGAGATCGCGCTCATCCGTCCGGGGCCCGTGCAGGGCGGCGCGGTGCACCCGTACATCCGCCGCCGCACGGGCGAGGAGCAGGTGGCCTACCTGCACCCCAAGCTCGAGCCCGTGCTCCGGCGCACGCTCGGGGTGCCGCTCTTCCAGGAGCAGCTCATGCAGATGGCCGTCGCGGTCGGCGACTGCGACGCCGCCGACGCCGACCTGCTGCGCCGCGCGATGGGCTCCAAGCGCGGCGTCGAGAAGATCGAGCGGCTGCGCACGAAGCTCTACGCGGGCATGGAGCGCAACGGCATCGACCCCGAGACCGCCGACGCGATCTACGAGAAGATCGAGGCGTTCGCGAACTTCGGCTTCGCCGAGAGCCACGCCATCAGCTTCGGACTGCTCGTCTACGCGAGCTCGTGGCTGAAGCTGCACTACCCGGCCGCGTTCCTCGCGGCGCTGCTGCGCGCCCAGCCCATGGGCTTCTACTCGCCGCACACGCTCACCGCCGACGCGCGACGGCACGGGGTCGAGCTGCTCCGGCCCGACCTGGCGCGCTCGGGCGTGCACGCGGGGCTCGAGGCGGTCGGGCCCGGCGATGCGACGGGCGCCGATGAACCGGCGACGGATGCCGCGGCGGG
>NZ_SDPL01000513.1 GCF_004135055.1 Agromyces binzhouensis
GTGCCGTCGGCGGCGGCGCCCCGGTGCCTCCCACCGGCGGGTACGGGGGGTACGGCGGCTACGGCGCCGCCGGAACGGCGCCCGCGCCCGCCCGGCCGACGCCCGTGCTCAGCCTGATCTCGCTCATCGCCGGCATCATCGGCGTCATCGGCTCGCCGGTCGTGTTCATCCCGTTCGTCGGCGGCGTGCTGCAGCTCTTCGTCCCGGCCGCGGCGATCGTGCTCGGCTTCCTCGGACGCCGCAAGGAGACCGCAGCCAAGGGGATGTGGCTCACGGGTCTCATCCTCGGCTTCGTCGGCATCGGCCTCGCACTCCTCTCGTTCCTCCTGTGGGGGATGCTGTTCTCGATCGGCAGCGGCTACGGCTACGGCTACTGAGGCGAGCACATGACCGACGAGCGTCCGGCGCGACCACGCGATCCGGGAACCGACGGGGCACCGGGGACGACACCACCGCCGTACGGTCCTGCGGAGCGTCCGGCGTCGACCGATCCCGAGCGCCCGCCCGCGGCCGACGCGCCGTCCGCTCCGGCCCGTGAGTTCGACGTCCCCTACGACACTGGGGCGCTGCACGGGCTCCCGACCGGACAGCTCCTCGCAGTCGGGCGCCCCCTTCCCGAGCCGCTCGAGGCGGCGGAGTACGAGGACGAGGAGGAGCAGCGCCGGGTCTACAGCCAGGTCGGCGCGGTCATCGGCTCGATCGGCGCCGTCGCGTCGCTCTTCGTCGGCTGGATGTTCCCGCTGTCGGTCGCGGCGATCGTCTTCGGCGTGCTCGGGCTGCGGCGCGAGGAGCACGGCCGGATCCTCGCGTTCGTCGGCATCGGGACCGGTGTCACCGGTCTCGTCTTCTCCGGCGTCTGGCTCGGGTACTACGCCATCGTCTTCGGCGCGCTCTCGACCGCCTGAGGGCTACCGCGGCGCTCAGAGCCGCTCGACGAGGATCGCGACGTGACGGCCCTCCTCGCGCGTGAGCACGACGGTCGCCGAGACGTCGCCCCTGAGCTTCAGGCGGGTCCGGAGGGCGGCCGGATCGACGTCCACTCCGCGCTTCTTGATCTCGAGCGCGCCCACGCCGCGCTCCTGAAGCGCCCGCCGAAGGCCGCGCTCGTCCGCGGGGAGGCGCTCGATCACGCGGAAGCCCCTGGCGAACGGGGTGTCGACCTCGCGGTCCCCGGTCAGGTACGCGATGCCCTCGCTCAGCATCCACGCGCCCATGGATCGGGCGAGATCGCCGATGAGGCGGGCGCGGATGACCGCGCCGTCGGGCTCGTAGAGGTAGTCGCCGAGGGGGCCGACGGGGGCGTCCTCGGCGTCGGCCGGCGCGACGAGCTCCTGCGCGCCGTCGCCCCGGATCACGAGCGCCGCCCGGCCGATGCCCGCACGGGCGAGTGCCCCCGTCCAGACGACGAGCTCGACGACGTCGCCGTCGACCGAGACCCACTGCGCTTCCGCGCCGTCGGGCACGACATCGCGGTCGGTGCCGGGCCCGAGCTTCACGCCGACCGGCATCCGATCGGCGAGGGCGAACACGAAGTCGAGCGGAGGGGAGTAGTCCGCGGCGTCGGCGAGCCTCGTCGTCGTGCCCCCCGATGTCGTGCGGCGTGCCGGGTCGAGCCAGGCGGCGTCGATGCCGCCGAGCGAGACGTCCTCGGCGCGCGCGTGGAGCACGCGCACCTTCGGGAACGGCGTGAGGTTGAACGCGGCGACGGCGGCCGTCACCTCATCGGCCTCGGCCGCGGTCACGTCCAGGTCGACCGCGGCGAGGGCCAGCGC
>NZ_SDPL01000514.1 GCF_004135055.1 Agromyces binzhouensis
TTGGCATCCGGAGCAGGCGATCGACGCGCGCGTCGCCCTCGCCGCTTCCACCGACGGGACCGGCGCCGAGGTGCGCCGGGGCAGGGTCGCCGACCTCGCCGTCGTCGAGCGCGATCCGCTCGCGGCATCCGTCGACGAACTGAGGGGGATGCCGGTGGCGCTCACGTTGCTCGGCGGACGCGTCACGCACGACGCGCTCTGAGACGCGGGCGGCCGCGATCGCGACTCCGGTGCGCCCCCGCTCCGACGGGGGCGAACCCCCGTGCGGTTCGGGGTGGCCGTCGGCTGTGGCGGGCGCATCGGGCTCGCGAGGCTTGAGGCATGATCCGGCTCATCCGCCGACCCGATGGCGACGCGGATCCGGACACGCCGAACACCCACACCGGCACGCGGCGACACGCGGGCCAGGGGACGACGGGACAGTCCGCCGTCGTCGAACCGTGTCGGCGTGCGACGATGACCGAGGAGACGAACGACCATGACCACGCTCACCGACCCCGCACCGACCGGCTCGGGCACGCCGGCGGCGACGACGGAATCCGCCCCGCGACGCCGCGGCTACGGCGCGCTCTGGGCGAGCCTGCCGCGCGAACTCGGCTACGTGCTCCTCGGGCTCCCGATCGCGCTCGTCGCGTTCGTCACCCTCGTGACGCTGTTCTCGACGGGCGTGAGCCTGCTCGTCGTCGTCGTCGGGCTCGTCATCGTCGTCGCGTCGCTCTACACCGCCCGCGGGTTCGGCACCTTCGAACTGGTGCGGTTGCGCTGGGCGGGCCGGCCGGCCATCCGGAGGCCGCAGTGGGATGCCGCGGCGCCCGTCGGCGAGGGTCCGTGGCGGGCGTTCTTCGCGCCGTTCGTCGACGGCCACTACTGGCTCTACCTGCTGCACGGCATGGTGGTCGCGCCGATCGTGTCGCTGTTCACCTGGACCGTGACCGTCGTCTGGGCCTCGATCGCACTCGGCGGCCTGACGTACTGGATCTGGGCGATCTTCCTGCCGCAGGACTCGCGCGACACCTTGCCGGTCGAATGGCTCCTCGACCGGGTCTGGCCGGGCGGATCCGCGGCACTCGCCCTGGACCCGCTCGCGGTCGAGGCCGTCGCGCAGTTCGTGCTCGGCGCCGTGTTCCTCCTGACGCTGCCGCTCATCACCGCCGGCTTCACGCTGATGCACGACGGGATCGGACGCGGCATGCTCGGCGCCTGGCGCTCGGAGGCGCTCGAACGCCAGGTCCAGCACCTGGCGGCGTCGCGCGGCGCGGCCGTGCAGGCGGAGGACGCCGCGCTGCGACGGCTCGAGCGCGACATCCACGACGGCCCGCAGCAGCGCCTCGTGCGCCTGCAGATGGACCTCGCGGCCATCGAGCGCAAGCTCGACGCCGACCCCGAGGCGGCCAAGGGGCTGCTCACCGAGGCACGCGACCAGGCGCGCGACACCCTCGACGAACTCCGGGCGCTCTCGCGCGGGTTCGCGCCGCCGCTGCTCCAGGACCGCGGGCTCGCCAGCGCGCTGGAGTCCCTCGCTGCGCGGAGCCCCGTGCCCGTCGAGCTCGAGTGGATGCTCCCGACGGATGCCGCCCTGCCTGCCGCCATCGAGCGGAACGCGTACTTCATCGCCGCCGAGCTGCTGACCAACGCGGCCAAGCACTCGGGTGCGAGCGCCATCCGCCTGCGCCTCGCCCAGCGCGACACCGGAGCGACCGGCCTCTGGCTCGACCTCTGGGTGACCGACAACGGCCGCGGTGGCGCGGCGGCGAAGCCGGGCCACGGGCTCGCGGGCCTCGACGAGCGCGTGCGCGGCCTC
>NZ_SDPL01000515.1 GCF_004135055.1 Agromyces binzhouensis
CGAGTCGCCGTCGATCGCGACGACCTCGGCGTCGGTGCGGAGCACGGCGCCCGCCTCGCGGGCGGCGCGCGCGAGTTCGCCGGACACGGCGCCCATGCCGCCGACGGGCACGTCCCAGTCGCCCGTGCCGCCGCCGATCACGTGGTACAGGAAGCAGCGGTTCGCATCGAGCGACGGGTCGTCGAGGTCGGTGAACGTCCCGATGAGGCCGTCGGTCGCGACGACGCCGCGCACGAGGTCGTCGGAGAACCGCGCGTCGATCGTCTCCCCGAGGGGTCGCTCGACGAAGTCGTCCCAGACGCGTTCGTCCCCGACGAGGGCGCGCGCCTCGGCGCGGGTCGGGAGCGGTTCGGTCAGCGTCGGGAAGAGCCGCTCCGCGACGCGGGCGGTGTCGGCGTAGAACGCCCGCCACGCGTCGGCGTCGTCCTCCGCGCCGACCCGGGCGAACGCGTCGCGCGCCGCCGCGGCATCCGCCTCGACGTCGACGAGCAGGCCGCGCGACGGGTCGCGCGGGTCGGGCGTGTACGAGGAGAAGCGGCGTCGGACGAGCCGCACGTCGAGGCCGAGGTCGTCGACGATCCGCTGCGGGAGGAGGCTCACCAGGTACGAGTAGCGGCTGAGTCGCGCGTCGACGCCCTCGAAGGCCTCGGCCGAGACCGCGGCGCCGCCGAGGTGGTCGTCGCGCTCGAGCAGCAGCACGCGCTTGCCGGCACGTGCGAGGTAGGCGGCGGCGGTCAGGCCGTTGTGGCCGCCGCCGACGATGAGGACGTCGTGGGCCGAGGCGTCGGGCGCCTCGACGGCGTGGGGTGCGGCAGGGTGCGCATCGGTGGGCATCCCATGAGCGTAGACGAGCGGATGCCGCGTCCCGGCACCGTCCGACGGGATGCGCCCCCCTCGCAGCACCCCGCGGATTCCGGCCGTGTTCCGACCGGAATCGGGGCGAGAATCGACGCATGGCCGCGACGACGTCCCGCACGCTCGACCTCCTCTCGCTCCTGCAGAGCCACCGGCACTGGACCGCCCGGGAACTCGTCGACCGTCTCGGCGTGAGCGAGCGCACGCTCCGCCGCGACGTCGAGCGGCTGCGCCAGCTCGGCTACGCGATCGAGTCGACGAGGGGCGTCGCCGGGGGCTACCGGCTCGCCGCGGGCACCGGGCTGCCGCCGCTGCTGCTCACCGACGACGAGGGCGTCGCGATCGCGGTCGGCCTGCGCTCGCAGGCGGCGGCGGGCCTGCGCGGCGCCGAGCACACCACGTTCAGCGCCCTGGCGAAGATCGAGCAGGTCATGCCGCCCGCACTGCGTCGACGGATGGAGGCGCTCCAGTCCGTGGCGGCGCCGACGGGCGCGTCGGGGCCCGGGTCGAGGCTGTCGCCGGGATCGGGCCCGCGCCCCGCGCCATCCGTCGACAGCGACCTGCTCGGCCTGCTCGCCCTCTGCTGCCGCGACGCCGAGCGGATCAGGATGACGTACACGGATGCCGCGGGGGCGGCGAGCACGCGGTCGGTCGAGCCGCACCGGCTGGTGCCGCTCGGGCGCCGCTGGTACCTGCTCGCGTGGGATCGCGACCGCGACGACTGGCGCACGTTCCGGCTCGACCGGATCGACGACGTGTTCCAGACGCGGGTCCGCTTCACGCCCCATCCGCTCACCGACGACGAGGCGCTCGAACGCGTGCAGCGGTCGGTCCGCTGGCGCGACCGCGCGGTGCGCGCCGACGTGGTCGTGGCGATGCCGGTCGAGGAGTTCCGCGAGCGGCTCGGCTGGTGGGCTCGCGACGCGGTCGCCGCGCCCGACGGCGGGGGGACGGTGTGGCCGGTCGAGGG
>NZ_SDPL01000516.1 GCF_004135055.1 Agromyces binzhouensis
CCGCCGCTCGCGACCCGCTCGAGCAGCCGGATGGTGCGGGCGCCGGGCTCGCGCCCGGCCTCGAACGCGAGATCGTCGGCCGCGCGCATCGCGTCGACGATCGTGGGCGCCGTGAGCACGGCGTCGAGTGCGGTCCGGACCCCCATGTGCGCTCCCCCTGCCCGCCGCGCCCGGTGTCGACGATGCCGACGTCGGCGGCGCATGCGATCTGGATGATACTTCGACAGGATGAAGGTTCCTGTCACCCGGTTGACAGTCCGCTGAGAGGGGTCCATACATGCGCATCGTTGCGATCGGCGACATCGGAGTGGTCGACGGCATGATGCACATCGGCGACGAGGCGATGTTCGAGGCCATGGTCGACGCGCTGCGCGGACGCGGTGTCGGCGAGGTCACGGCGATCTCCGCGGCGCCGGCCGACAGCGCCGCGAGGTACGGGGTCGGAGCTGTCGGACGCATCGGCTTCACGGGGACGCGAACGGAGATGCAGCAGCGCCTCGACGCGGTGCGGTCGGCCGCGGGTGGTGGGCGGAGCCTCCGGGGCGACGATCCGGCGCTGGTCGTCATCGACGCCGTCGCGGCGGCCGACGGCGTCGTGGTCGCGGGCGGCGGCAACCTCGCATCGAACTGGCCGGCCCACGTCTTCGAGCGCGCGGCGCTGGGGGCGATCGCCGACCGGCTCGGTCGCCCGCTCGTCGTCTCCGGCCAGACGATCGGTCCGTGGCTCGACCCTGCGGATCGCGACCTCGTGTCCGGGCTGCTGCGGTCGGCCCGGCTGGTCGGGACGCGCGAGCACGCTTCGCTGCGGCTGGCGCATGGGATCGGAGTGCCGGCGGATCGGCTCGCCGCCAACCGCGACGACGCGAGCTTCCTCGGAATCGACGATCCCGACGCCGACCGCGGCGCGCACGAGCCGTACGTCCTCGTGAGCCTCTCGATCCACCTCGGCGGCCTGCCCCGCGACGAGGTGATCGGCGGCCTCGCCGCGGCGCTGGACCGATTGGCCGACCACTCCGGGACCCGCGTGCGCTTCCACCCCCACTTCGGCTCGCTCGATCCGTCGATCGACGCGGGCGACGAGGTGCTGCACGCCGCAGTGCGCGACGCCATGCGCACGCCGGCCGACCTCCTGCAGCCGGGCGACGCCCGATCGGCGGCACGGCTCGCGCGCGGCGCGGCGATGCTCGTGACCAGCCGGTACCACCCGGCCGTGTTCGCCGCACCCGCGGGCGTCCCCGTCGCCGCACTGTCGACGGACGAGTACACCGACGTGAAGCTGCGCGGTGCGACGGGGTGGTGGGGACAGGACGCCGTGATGGCGCTCGGCGCGGTCTCGTCGGGATCGGGCGGCGCCGCGCTCGGACGGGTGTGGGACCGGCGCGCTCGCACGCGTGCTGCCGCCCGGGCACTGCATGCCGAGGCGCGGGCGGAGTCCGAGGGGTGGTTCGACCGGGTGGCGCTGGTGCTCGCGGGCTGACGCCGCACGCGGCGCCGAGCGACGTGTGGTCAGCTCAGCGAGAGGTACGACGCCGAGCCACCGTCGGTCGCGAGCGCGACGTCGACGTCCCAGTAGTCCGCGTCCCTGGCGTGCCCGCCGAGCACGTCCTCGCTCGCGGATGCCGTGAGTTCCCCGATCGCAGCGCCTCGTGCCGAGGCGTCCGCCGGGGCCGGGTCGACCATGCCGCTCACGAGCGCTCCGCCGACGATCGCGCCACCGAGGAGGAACGCGGCGCAGGGCGCGACCAGTGATCGGCGCTGGCCGCTCGACGGGCGGCGGTTGCCGCGCCGCTCGGCACGGTGCCGCGGGAAGCGGAAGCCCTC
>NZ_SDPL01000517.1 GCF_004135055.1 Agromyces binzhouensis
CCGCGTGCTCGTGGTCGAGCCGGTGGCGCCCGACGGGGCGGTGCGCCTCGAGCTGCGGCATCCGTCGACCCTGCCCGTGCCCGACGTGCGCGCCTACCTGGGGCGCACGCTCGATGCGGGGGCGGATGCCACGGGCGACGCTCTGCCCGCCGGCAGCCCGATCGAGGCGTGGACCTACGGTGCCGACGCCTCGGCCGCGATCGCCGATGAGACCCGCTGGGCCGGACTCCGAACGATCGCGACCTCGCTCGACGACCGCGACGCCGGGCTCGCGATCGAGGCGGTGGCCCTCGCGAACTGGCACGCGACCCACGCATTCTGCCCGAGCTGCGGCAGCCCGACCGAGGTCGTCAGCTCCGGGTGGGCGCGCCGGTGCCTGGAAGAGGACCGGCTGCGGTTCCCGCGCACCGATCCGGCGGTGATCGTGCTCGTCACCGACGACGAGGATCGCGTGCTCCTCGGCTCGAACGCGATGTGGGAGCAGGACCGGTTCTCGGTGCTCGCGGGTTTCGTGGAACCGGGGGAGTCGCTCGAGGCGGCGGTCGTGCGCGAGCTCGTCGAGGAGACGGGGCTCACCGTCGACCGCGTCGAGTACCTGGGCTCCCAGCCGTGGCCGTTCCCGGCCAGCCTCATGTGCGCGTTCCGCGCGCGGGTGGCGCACGGCGCCTCGACGATGCCTGTGCCGGACGGCGAGGAGATCCTCGAGCTCCGCTGGTTCGACCGCGACGGCCTGCGCGACGCGCTCGGCCGCGTCGCGCTGCCGGGCGAGACCTCGATCGCCCGCTGGATGCTCGAGGAGTGGTACGGCGGGCCGCTCGCCTCGTCGATGCCGTGGTCGACGTCGTGACGGGCGACCCGCTCCTCGCCGCACTGGATGACGAGCAGCGCGTCGCCGCCGAGGCGCTGATCGGGCCGGTCTGCGTGCTCGCGGGCGCCGGCACGGGCAAGACGCGTGCGATCACGCACCGGATCGCCTACGGCGTCGCGTCCGGCTCGTACGACCCCGCGCGCGTCATGGCGCTGACGTTCACCTCGCGAGCGGCCGCCGAACTGCGCACGAGGCTCCGCGCGCTCGGCGCGGGCGCCGTCGCCGCCCGCACCTTCCACGCGGCTGCGCTCGCCCAGCTCAACCACTTCTGGCCGATCGTCGTCGGCGGCCCCGCGCCCAGGGTGCTCGACTTCAAGGGCCGCCTGCTCGGGCTCGCCGCCGAACGGTGCAAGGTGAAGGTCGACACCGCGACGCTCCGCGACGTCGCCGCCGAGATCGAGTGGCGCAAGGTCGGCCTCGTCGGCATGGACGAGTACCGCGTGAGGCTCGCGTCCCGCGGCGCGCCCGGTGCGCTCACGGCGGAGCAGATGCTCGCGCTGGTCGAGGCGTACGAGGAGCTCAAGGACGAGCGCCGTGCGATGGACTTCGAGGACGTGCTGCTCGCCACCGCGGGCATGATCGAGTCGGAGCCGGCCGTCGCGATGCAGGTGCGCGAGGCGTACCGTCACTTCGTCGTCGACGAGTACCAGGACGTCTCGCCCGCGCAGCAGCACCTGCTCGAGCTGTGGCTCGGCGGGCGCCGCGACGTGTGCGTGGTCGGCGACGCGAGCCAGACCATCTACTCGTTCGCGGGCGCCAGCGCCGAGTACCTCCTCGGCTTCGAGCGCCACTACCCGGATGCCACGATCGTGCGGCTCGAGCGCAACTACCGGTCGACGCCCGAGATCGTCGACGTCGCCAACCGGCTCATGCGCGGACGGCCCGGAGCGCTGCGGCTCGCGGCGGCCGCGCCGGACGGCGGCGACCCCGCGGCATCCGGCCCGGAG
>NZ_SDPL01000518.1 GCF_004135055.1 Agromyces binzhouensis
CGCGCCGGGCGCGCCCGCCACCGGCCGATGCCGCCGACCGTCGGCCCCGGTCGGGTTCACCGATGCCCGTCGGGCGCGATGTCGTCGGTCGCGGCGTGGCCGTCGTCGATGGCGCCCGCGAGCGCCTTGACGTACGGGTGCAGCGGATCGTCGAGGACCTCCTCCATCGTGCCGTCCGCCACGATCTCGCCCCTGTCCAGCACCGCCAGCCGATCGGCGACGCGGCGCAGGACCGGGACGTCGTGCGAGATCACGACCGCCGAAAAGGCCTGGCCCGCGCGCAGCTCGGTCAGCAGGCCGGCGACCGCATCGCGAACGGTGACGTCGATCCCCGCCGTCGGCTGGTCTGCGATGAGCAGCTTCGGGCCCAGCACGAGCGCGCGTGCGAGCGCCACGCGCTGGCGCTGCCCTCCGCTCAGCTCGAACGGGAACTTCTCGAGCATGCCGAGCGGCAGGCGCACCGAGTCGAGCATCGTGGCGACCCGCGTCGCGAGCGCCGCCCGGTTGTACCGGTGGTCGCGCTCAAGGATCGGTTCGCCGATGATCTCCGCGACCGTGCGATCGGCGGGCAGGCGCATCGCCGCGTCCTGCGCGAGGTAGCCGACGTGGAACCGGAGTGCGTTCAGCCGTCGCCGCGAGACCCCGCGGAGCGGGGTGCCGAGGACCATGGCGTCACCGCCCGTGATCACCGGACGGACCTCCCCGCCGGCGAGCACTGGCTCGAACGCGGCACCCGAGAGCACTCGCGCGAGCGTCGACGCGCCGCTGCCGGCTGAGCCGATGAGGCCCACGACCTCGCCGGGCGCGACGCGCAGGTTGACGCCGCGCAGGGCGACGTGGGCCGCGCTCGGACCGCGCGCCGGGTACTCGACCGACAGGTCGCTGACGACCACGGGGTAGCCGTGCGCCGCATCCAGGCTCATCGTCCGCCCTCCTCGCGCAGCCGCCGGAGCTGCTCGCGCCGATCGGCCTGCGCCACCGGATCGGGCACGGGAAGCGATGCGAGCAGGCGCTGGGTGTACGGATCCGCCGGCGAGCCGAGGACCTCGGCCGGGGTCCCCTCCTCGACGAGCTTCCCACGGTAGAGCACGGCGATGCGGTCGGCCAGCAGGTCGACCACCGCGAGGTCGTGGCTGATGAACAGCGACGCGAACCCGAACTCCCGCTGCAGCTCGGCGAACAGCTCGAGCACGCGCGCCTGCACCGACACGTCGAGCGCCGAGGTCGGCTCGTCGGCGATCAGCAGCTCCGGTTCGAGCGCGATCGCACGAGCCAGGCTCGCCCGCTGCCGCTGACCGCCCGACAGCTCGTGCGGGTACCGATCGCCGTAGGAGGCGGGCAGCTGCACGGCCTCGAGCAGCTCGTCGACCCGCGGGCGCGCGTCGCGCGCGTCGACGGCACGATCGTGGATCACGAGCGGCTCGGCGACGCACTCGGCGATCGTGAGGAGCGGGTTGAAGCTCGACGCGGGGTCCTGGAAGACGAAGCCGATCCGGCTGCGCGCCGGACGGAACCGACGTTCGCGGATGCCGAGCATCTCGTGGCCGAGCACCTGCAGCGAACCGCCGGTGACCTTCGTGAGGCCCGCGATCGCGCGACCGATGGTGGTCTTGCCCGACCCCGACTCCCCGACAAGTCCGAGGACCTCACCGGGCCGGATCACGAGGTCGACGCCGTCGACGGCGCGGAAGCCCGGGCGGCCGAACCGTCCCGGGTACTCGATCTCGAGGCCCCGCGCCTCCACGACCGGCGTCTGCTCCGCCCACCCGGCAGGACGCGCCGCGGCACGCTCCGCCGCGCGCGCGACGCCGTGG
>NZ_SDPL01000519.1 GCF_004135055.1 Agromyces binzhouensis
CCTCGGCGCTCGCGACGCCGTCGACGCCGGCGAGGCCGGCCGCCAGCTCGGTCGCGAGCTCGCGCGGGTTCGCGCCGAGCGGCTTCGCGATGCGCAGGGCGATGCTCGACGCCCAGTCTCCGTGCTCGCGGAGCTTCGGGCGCTCGAGCGTCACGGCGTCGGGGGCGAGGTCCAGCTCGACGTCGGCACCCGCCTCGCGTCGCCGGGCGACCAGGGCGTCGACGAGGTCGTACAGGGCACGCGAGAGGTCGGCGGGAGTCACTCGAAGATCCTACCGGGCGGCGTTGCTATCGTTTCCCGCATGCCGCGCCCGAACGCCCCGCTCCCCCGACTCCGCCCGGCCGTGTTCGCCGCGGCCGGCGCGACCGCGCTCGCCCTCGTCCTGTCCGCGTGCACGGACCCCTCGGCCTCCCCGGCGGAGACCTCGGCGCCGCCCGCGGCGACGGGCTCCGCGGCGGCGACGGCGCCGGCGGAACCGACGATCGAGCCCGAGCCGACCGAGGAGCCGATCCCGTTCGAGGTCGCGTGCGACGAGATCCTCACGCCCGACCAGGTGTACGCGTTCAACCCGAACTACGGCACCGCGCCCGACTACGCCCCCTCGGCCGCGACGATCGCCGACGTGGTCGCGGCGTCGGGCACGGCCTGCGGGTGGAGCAACCAGACGAGCGGCGAGGTGATCGAGGTCGGCGTGGCCACGCTCCCCGAGCACGCGTACGAACTGCAGGTCGGCGACGCGGCGATGCGCTCCAACCCCGTGCCCACGTACGGGACCCCGCCCGAGGTCGAGGGCTTCTTCCGGCAGTCCGGCGGAGTCGGACAGGCCCAGGTGTTCGCCGACGGGTACTGGATCGTGGTCGAATCCCCCGTCCTGTTCGAGCCCGGCGACGCGCAGGGCCTCGTCGCCGACGTCATCGCGAACGTCGTCGGCTGAGCCGTTCGCCGGGCGTTCGGAGTGCTCCGAGCGACCCGTGCAGGTGGTAGTGTTTCCTGCTGTGCGCCTCCGTAGCTCAGGGGATAGAGCGCCGGTTTCCGGTACCGTAGGTCGGGGGTTCGAATCCCTCCGGGGGCACGTCGTGAAGAGCCCGGTCCACTCAGCCAGCTGAGGGTCCGGGCTCGTTCCGTATCCGGGTGCCGAGCCGCCCCTCGCCGCCGGATCGACCCCGCCCCGGGGGCTGCTGAGCGTCCGCCCGGAGTCGTGGACGCTCATCGGAGCGCACCAATAGACTCCAGACGTCGGCTCCGAGGGGAAGGGCACTGTCGCATGCGGTCGGTTCGCAGGGGTTCGATCGCGTGCGCCGTCCTCGTCGTGCTGGCCCTGCTCCAGGCCCCCGCGGTCGCGAACGCCGAGCAGCCGGTCGAGTTCGGGCCGAGCCCGATCGTCGACACCGTGGACGCCGTGACCGACGACGAGGCGCGCGCGGTCGAGGCGGCGATCGCCGAGGCGGCCGATCGGAGCGGCCGCCAGCTGTTCGTCGCCTACGTGAGCGAGTTCGAGGACCCGGCCGACGCGGGATCCTGGGCGACCGAGACCGCCAACGACAACAACATGGGCAGTGAGGACTACCTGCTCGCCGTCGCGATCGACGGACGCGCCTACCACCTGTCCGCCGCCGAGGACGCCTCGCTGTCCGCGGGCGACATCGACCGCATCGCACTCGAGGTCATCGAGCCCCACCTGCGCGACGGCGACTGGGCCGCCGCGGCGATCGCCGGCGCCGAGGCGATCGGCGGGGGCGGGGGCTCGGGCGGCGGCCTCGGCTGGCTGTGGATCGCGCTCCTGGTCGTCGTCGCGGCCGTCGTGGTCGTC
>NZ_SDPL01000052.1 GCF_004135055.1 Agromyces binzhouensis
GCCCGCCGGCGTCTCGGCGCCCTCGGCGCGCCGTCGCCACCCATCGGGCGGGCGCACGCGCGAGGCGAGCAGCACTCCGACGACGGCGATCGCGGCGGTCACGGCGAACTCGGGGGCGAATGCACCGGCGGATGCCACGCTCGCCACGAGTGCGGTGACGGCGAGCGCCGCAGCGCCGCCCAAGGACTCGCCGATGGTCAGCGCTGCGCTGTTGAAGCCCTGCACGGACTGCGGCGACTGCTCGAGCACGGCCACGGAGAAGCGCGGGTACATGAAGCCCATCGCGGCACCCGCGATCGTCCATGCGACGAACACCGCCACGGGCGGCCAGGAGAGCAGCGCGATCGCGAGCACGCCGGCGAGCGCGATCGCGAGCGTCAGCGCCCCGATGCGCACGACCTCGGTGTTCGACAGCCGCGGGTCCAGCCGCCCCTGCAGCCACGATGCGGCCGCCCACGACAGGCCGGCGCCGGTGAGCACGGCGCCGGCGAGGCCGGCGGGAAGGTCGTAGCGCTCGATGAGCATCTTCGGCAGGTAGATCTCGGCGCCGAAGAACGCGCCGGCGACGATCGCCCGCATCAGCACGGTCGCGGGGATGCCGCGCACGGCGCGCAGCGTGCCGACCGGGAGGAGCGGGCGCACCGCGACGATGGCGCCCGCGATCGACAGGACCGCCACGATCCACCGCCAGGGCTCGTCGAACTCGGCCGCGAGGCTGACCCCCAGCGCGGCGGCCGCGGCGAGCACCGACCAGCCGACCCGGCGGCCGCTCCACGGCACGTTCGGGTCGCCCTGCACCCGGTCGAGCACCCGCAGGAGGGGCGCGAGCATCATGAGCGCGGCGGGCAGCACGAGCGCGATCACGCCGAGGAACACCCAGCGCCAGTCGAGGTGCTCGGCGACGTATCCGGCGACCGTGGGCCCCACGATCGAGGGGATGACCCACGCCGCAGCGAAGCCCGCGAACACGCGTGCCCGCACCGATTCGGGGTAGACGCGCGCCACGATCACGTACAGCGGCACGATGACCGCCGCACCTCCGATGCCGTGGACGAGCCGCCCGAGCACGAGCACCGGCATGGTGGGCGCGAGCCCAGCGATGACGAGCCCGACGACGAACAGCCCGCCGGCCGCGAGCAGCGGCGGCAGCGGACCGGAGCGGTCGCTCCAGTTGCCCGCGACGACCATGCCGACGACGCCGGCCGCGAGCGGAACCGAGAAGGCCAGCGCGTAGAGGCCCTCGCCGTCGAGGTCGGCCGCGATGATCGGCATCGCCGTGGTCACCGCGAGCACCTCGAACGCGGCGAGGAAGATGAGCGCGAACATGCCGAGCGAGAGCCACCGCCACTCCGCCGCGAACACGCCCCCGGCGGGGACGGCGTCGTCGGACGGAACGGGGGTGGAGCGGTCGGTCACCTGATCGAGCCTACGTCCGCCCGCCGGCATCCGCTGCGCCGGAACCGGTCGTCGATCGGCGCGAAGCCGCCATCGTGCGGGCGGGACCGGACGCCCTCCCGTCGAGGGCTACATCTCCTCGTGCGTGTCGGGGTCGGCGCCCCAGATGCGCCCGCGTTCGAGTCCGGAGATCGCCTCGACCTCGCCCGCCTCGAGCTCCAGGTCGAACACGTCGAGGTTCTCGCGCCGCCGCTCGGCGTCCGCGGACTTCGGGATCGGCACGGCGCCGAGCGCGAGGTGCCAGGCCAGGACGACCTGGGCGGGCGTCGACCCGTGCCGCTCGGCGATCTCGACGATGACCGGCTCGGCGAGCAGCTCGGTGCGCTTGGCGAGCGGGCTCCAGCTCTCGGTGCGGATCGCGTGCTCGGCGTGGTAGGCGCGGAGTTCGGCCTGCGGGAAGTAGGGGTGCAGCTCGACCTGGTTCACGACGGGCATCAGCCCGGTCTCGGCGGAGAGGCGGTCGAGCATCGCGGGCGTGAAGTTCGAGACGCCGATCGACCGGACGACGCCGCGCTCCTTGAGCTTGATCATCGAGCGCCAGCTGTCGACGTACCGGTCGCGCTTCGGGTTCGGCCAGTGGATCAGGTAGAGGTCGACCCAGTCGAGGTCGAGGCGCTTGCGCGACTGCTCGAAGCTCGCGAGGGTCTCGTCGACGCCGTGATGGCGTCCGGGCAGCTTGGTCGTGACGAACAGGTCGCTGCGATCGACCTCCGCACGGCGGATCGCCTCGGCGACGACCTCCTCGTTGCCGTAGTTGTACGCCGTGTCGATGAGCCGGTAGCCGTCGTGGATCGCCGAGGCGATCGCGTCGACCCCCGACTGGTCGTTCAACCCGTACGTTCCGAGCCCGATCGCGGGGATCGTGTTGCCGTCGGCGAGCGCGTACGCGTGGGCAGTCATGCGGTCCATCCTCCCCCGGGACGGGTCGCACATGCCAGCCGAACTGCGGCATCCGCGCCGATTCCCAGCCGAACCGCCGCCTCGGGCGCCGAAGATCCGGCCTCGACCGCCGCTAGGGCACGACCTCGACGTCGGCCGGGACGACGGATGCCGCGGCCCCGTCCCCGACGGGGGGCGTGCGCCGCGCCCGCACCCGGCGCACGATCGTGACGACGACGGATGCCGCGGCCAGCACGATCGGCATGACCAGGTTCTGCCATGCGAGCAGGAGCAGGCCCGCGGTGAGCACCGTCGCGACGATCGCGAGCCACCAGCCGAGCGAGAACCGCCGGAGGATGAGCGTCGCGGCGAGCATGCCGGCGGCGTAGATCGCGACCATGTTGCTCGTGTGGATGAGGATGAAGCCCGTCAGGTCGAGCTCGTTCCAGAGCATCAGGACGAAGTAGACGACGATGAGCGCCCCGGTCAGGGCGAGCGCCCGGCGGGGCACCGCGCCGTCCTCGGCGCCCTTCGCGAAGTACCGGGGCAGGTCGCCGTCGCGGCCGAGCGCGGCGCCGAGCTTGCCGAACGCGGGCAGGTAGGCGTTCAGGACGCCGACGGTGACGATCGCGGCGACGATCGCGACGAGGACCGACCCGATGCCCGGCGCCGTCGTCTCGACGAGGTCGAGCAGCGGCACCTGGCTGGTTCCCGCCCGGTCGCCGAGCACGGCGACGGTCGCGAACTGCAGCGCGAGGTAGCCGAGGCCGACCACCGCGATGGCGATGCCCGTCGCGATCGGGATGATGCGGCGCGGGTCGCGGAACTCGCCGGCGATGTGGGTGCCGACCTCCCATCCGGCGAACGCCCAGACGAAGAGGCTGATGGCGACGCCGACCCCACCCCAGCCGTTCGGGAGGAACGGGGTGAAGTTCGCGGCGTCCGCTGCCGGGAAGGTGACCGCGACGACGCCCACGACGACCGCGAGCAGCAGGCCCGTGAGCACGAACTGGACCCATCCGGCGACGCGCACGCCGAACCAGTTGGCGATGAGCGGCGGCAGGAAGACCGCGAATCCGATGATCGGCACGGCGGCGCGGTCGACGCCGAGCACCGCGACCACGTACTCGCCGCCGAGGATGGCGACGACGGGTGCGCCGACGCAGACGCCGAAGAAGAACCAGTACCCCGTCATGCGGGCCGCGGTCGGGCCGAGCACGCGGCGGACGTAGCTGGCCACGCCGCCGGGGTCGGGGAATCGCGAGGCGAGCGCGGCGAAGGTGCCCGCGAGCGGGATCGACAGCACGAGCACCGCCGCGACGGCCAGGATCGAGGCGGGGCCGGCGACCTGCGCGGCGAGGCCGGGGAGGACGAGGATGCCGGTGCCGAGGACGCTCGCGACGTAGAGGGCCGTGCCCTGGACGAGACCCAGCCGGCCGTGATGCGGTGCGGCGCGGCCGACCGGGGGCGCGATGTCCAGGGTTCTCGTACTCACGAGAACATCGTGCCGGATGCCGCCGCCGCGCGCGCTGGCAGGCAAGACATCGTTCGTTGAAATCCTGCCAGCGTCACCCGCCGGCGCCGCGGTGTCGACGCCGCAGTGCCGGCGCCGCGGGTCGCGCTACACGCGCCCGAGCGTCGCGTCGATGTCGGCGAGCAGGTCGTCGACGTCCTCGATCCCGACCGACAGGCGCACGATCGACTCCGGCACCTCGGCCTCGGTGCCCTTCACCGACGCGTGCGTCATCTCCGACGGGTAGTTCACGAGCGACTCGACGCCGCCGAGCGACTCGGCCAGCGTGAAGAGCTCGGTCGACTCCGCGAACCGGCGCGCGGCCGCGCCGCCGCCCGCCAGGTCGATCGACACCATGCCGCCGAAGCCCGACATCTGGCTCGCGGCGAGCGCGTGGCCGGGGTGCGACTCGAGGCCCGGATAGAGCACGCGGGCGACCGCGGGATGCTCGTCGAGCCGCCGGGCGATCGCGAGCGCGTTCTGGCTGTGCCGCTGCATCCGCACGCCCAGGGTCTTGATGCCGCGCGTCGTCAGGAACGCGTCGAACGGGCCCGAGACCGCCCCCGCGGCGAACTGCGTGAAGCCGACGCGCTCGGCGAGCTCCTCCTGGCCGGGCGCGAACACGAGCGCACCGCCCACCACGTCGGAGTGGCCGCCGAGGTACTTCGTGGTCGAGTGGATGACCACGTGCGCGCCGAGCGAGACCGGCTGCTGGAGCGCGGGGCTCGCGAACGTGTTGTCGACGACGACCGTGAGGCCCGCCTCGTCGCCGAGCTCGGCGAGCGCCGCGATGTCGGAGATCTTCATGAGCGGGTTCGACGGCGTCTCGACCCAGAGCACCTTCGTGGTGCCGAGCTCGATCGCGGCGCGCACCGCGTCGAGGTCGCTCGTGTCGACCGTCGAGTGACGCACGCCCCAGTCGCCGAAGATCCGGCGGATGAGCCGGTGCGTCCCGCCGTACACGTCATCGCCGATGACGACATGGTCGCCCGGCTGCAGCACGGTGCGGAGCAGCGCGTCCTCCGCCGCGAGGCCCGACGCGAACGACAGGCCGCGGATGCCGCCCTCGATCGCCGCGAGCTGGGTCTCGAGCGCGGTACGGGTCGGATTGCCGCCGCGCGAGTACTCGTACCCGCCCCGGAGGCCCCCGATGCCGTCCTGCGCGTACGTCGAGGTCACGTGGACCGGCGGGATCACGGCCCCGGTCGTGGGATCGAACTCCTGGCCCGCGTGGATCGCCCGCGTGTCGAAGCCTGCGTCGTGGTGCATCGTTCCGGCCTTTCAGGAGGAGAGGTAGGTCAGCAGGTCGGTGCGCGTGATCACGCCGAGCGCCTTGCCGCCGTCGGTCACGAGCATCGCGGGCGCCTCGCCGAACGCCTGGCGCGCGGTCGCGACGGGCTCGTTGACGCCGATGAGCGGCAGCGGATCGCCGACCACCGCCGACACCTCGTCGGTGAGCTTCGCGCGGCCCGAGAACACTTGGTCCAGCAGTTCGTCCTCGTGGAGCGCGCCGACCACCTCGCCGAGCACGACGGGCGGCTCGGCGGAGAGCACGACGAGCTGCGAGACGCCGGCCTCGGTCATCCGGTCGATCGCCTCGCGCACCGTGTCGTTCGGGTGCACGTAGACGAACGGGGCGGTGCGGTCGGCCTTCGCCGCGAGGATGTCGCGGATCGTGTGCCCCGCGGGCGCGTTGCCGAAGCCGTAGGCGCGCAGCCACTTGTCGTTGAAGATCTTGCCGAGGTAGCCGCGCCCGGAGTCGGGGAGCAGCACCACGAAGACGTCGTCGGGGCCGGCGGATGCCGCGGCCCTCAGCGCCGCGACGACGGCCATGCCGCTCGACCCGCCCACGAGGATGCCCTCCTCGCGCGCGAGGCGCCGCGTCATCTCGATCGACTCGGTGTCGCTGACCGCGATGATCTCGTGCGGCACGCTCGGGTCGTACGCGGTCGGCCAGAAGTCCTCGCCGACGCCCTCGACGAAGTAGGGCCGCCCCGTGCCGCCCGAGTAGACCGAGCCCTCCGGGTCGGCGCCGATGATCCGGACCGTGTCGCCGGAGACCTCGCGGAGGTAGCGGCCGGTTCCCGTGATCGTGCCGCCCGTGCCCACGCCCGCCACGAAATGCGTGACCGTGCCGTCGGTGTCGCGCCAGATCTCGGGACCGGTCGTCTCGTAGTGCGAGAGCGGGCCGTTGGGGTTCGAGTACTGGTCGGGCTTGAACGCACCCGGGATCTCGCGGGCGAGCCGGTCGGAGACGCCGTAGTACGACTCCGGGCTATCGGGCGCCACCGCGGTCGGCGTGACGACGACCTCGGCGCCGTACGCCTGCAGCACGTTCCGCTTGTCCTCCGACACCTTGTCGGGGCACACGAACACGCACCGGTAGCCGCGCTCCTGCGCCACGAGCGCGAGGCCGACGCCCGTGTTGCCCGACGTGGGCTCCACGATCGTGCCGCCGGGCTTCAGCTTGCCCTCGCGCTCGGCCGCGTCGATGATGTTGCGCGCGATGCGGTCCTTGGAGGAGCCGCCCGGGTTCAGGTACTCGAGCTTGACCAGCACCGTGGCATCCGTCACGCCCTCGGTGACGTGGTTGAGCTTGACGAGCGGCGTGTTGCCGACGAGGTCGGTGATGTGGGCTGCGTACTTCATTCCGCTATTCGTTCCTTGGTGTCGGTTGCGTCGAGGGGCGCCCGTTCGGCGCCCGACGCGAGGGAAGGGGTCGCGCGTTCAGCGACGACAACACCGGCACGAGAGGCTCACGCGGCCAGCCTAGCGAATGACGGATGCCTCGTGGCAGCCCGTCGGCACCCACCTCGCCCGCACCGGCTCAGCTGCCGGTCGCGTCCGCACCGGTCGTCGCGCGCCGCCGCGCGGAGCCCCTCGGCGGCAGCAGCGTGTCCGACTCCTCGAGCGACATCCCGTTCGTCTCGGGGATCTTGGCGAGCACGAAGAAGAAGGAGAGCGCGGCGAAGGTCGCGTACATGCCGTAGGTCAGCAGGAGCGACGTGTTCGCGAGGAGCGGGAACGTGACCGTCACGACGAAGTTCGCGATCCACTGGGCCGCCGCGGCGAGGCCGAGCGCGCGAGCGCGGATGCGGTTCGGGAAGATCTCGCCGAGCAGCACCCACACGAGCGGGCCCCACGAGAAGCCGAAGAACACGACGAAGAGGTTCGCCGCCACGAGCGCGGTCGGGCCCCAGGCGCCCGGGAGGGTGATGTCCTCACCCGAGCCGCTGGCGTTGCCGAACGCCAGCGCCATCGTGGCGAGCGAGACCGCCATGCCCGCCGACCCGACGAGCAGCAGCGGACGACGGCCGACCCGGTCGACGAGCGCGATCGCGACGAACGTCACCAGGATGTTCGTGATCGACGTGAACACGCTGATCGCGAAGGCGTTGGACTCGTCGAAGCCGACCGCGCTCCAGAGCGTCGTCGAGTAGTAGAAGATCACGTTGATGCCGACGAACTGCTGGAACACCGACAGCAGGATGCCGATCCAGACGATGCCGCGGAGGCCGAACACGGGCCCGCGCAGCGCACCCTTCGTCTGCTTCGCCTCGTCGTCCGCCTTCATGGTGTTCCGGATGTCGCGCACCGCGCGCTCCACCTCGCCGGGCTGGATGCGCTGGAGCACGGCCCGCGCCTCGTCCTCCTTCTCCACGCGCATCAGGAAGCGCGGCGACTCCGGCAGCGAGAACGCGATGAGGCCGTACGCGACGCTCGGGACGATGCCCGCGAGGAACATCCAGCGCCAGGCGTCGAGTCCCAGCCAGAAGGGCTCGGCGGCGCCGCCGGCGGCCCACGCGAAGACCGCGTCGGAGAGCAGGGCGGTGAAGATGCCGAAGACGATCGCGAGCTGCTGCAGCGACGCGAGCCGCCCGCGGGCGCGCCTCGGCGAGATCTCGGCGATGTAGGCGGGCGAGACGACCGACGCGATGCCGATGCCGATGCCGCCGATCACGCGCCAGACGATGAGGTCCCACACGCCGAGTGCGAGGCCGGAGCCGATCGCCGAGATGAGGAACAGGCTCGCGCCGAGGATCATCACCGGGATGCGACCGAACCGGTCCGCGAGACGGCCCGCGAGCTCCGCGCCCACCGCGCAGCCGAGCAGCGCGCTCGCGATCGCGAGGCCCGTGAGTCCCGCCGACAGGCCGAACTCCTGCTCGATCGCGTCGACCGCGCCGTTCACCACCGAGGAGTCGAAGCCGAACAGGAAGCCGCCGACGGCGCCCGCGACGGCGAGGGCGACGACCCGCCGGTTCAGGCCGCGTCCGCGACCCGCGTCGGCCTCGTCGTGAGGCCCGCCGGCGGCGTCGACCGCCGGTTCGTCGATGTCCTCGCTCATGGGTCGACCTCCCCCGCCGACCTCCGACCCGGACCGCTCGATCGGTCCGCACGCGGTCGCCCCCGCCGGCTCGATTCGCATGCTAGTCCCACGTCGGCGCGCGTCGACGGCGGCGCACAGGTGACGGCGTTCTCCCAGCCCGATACGTTCGTATAGAGGACCACGGATCCCCGCCGTTCCGACCGTTCCAACCCCCGCTCGAGGAAGGCCCCCGCGTGAGCGCGACCCAGCCCGGAAAGAAGCCCACCGTCAAGCAGCAGCGCGCCGCGGAACGCGAGCGCAAGCTCGAGGCGTACCGCAAGCGCGAGGCGCGCATGAAGCGGAACCGCCTCATCGCGATCTGGAGCTCCATCGGCGTCGCCGTCGCGATCGTCGCCCTCGTCGTGACGTCCATCGTGCTCACGCCGCGTGCGGCGAACTACACCGCGGGCGGCGACGGCACCGAGATCGAGGGCGTCGAGACGTTCGAGAACGCCTCCGAGCACGTCCAGGGCGTCGTCGAGTACCCGCAGACGCCGCCCGCGGGCGGCCAGCACAACCCCGCGTGGCTGAACTGCGGGGTCTACGAGGAGCCCGTGCCGAACGAGAACGCCGTGCACTCGCTCGAGCACGGCGCGATCTGGGTCACGTACGACCCCGAGGCCCTCTCCGACGACGACATCTCGACGCTGCGGTCGAAGCTGCCGAGCACCTACGTCATCCTGTCGCCGTTCGACGGCCTTCCGTCGCCGGTCGTGCTGAGCGGCTGGAACTCGCAGCTCCAGGCCGACGGCGTCGACGACCCGCGCATCGAGGACTACCTCGAGGAGTACTGGCAGAGCCAGAACGTGCCCGAGCCCGGCGCCGCCTGCACCGGCGCGATCGACGGCCCCGGCAAGGTCGCGTGAGCGCGGAGCACGACGAGCGGCCGCGCTCCGGCGTCGGCCGCTGGGCGGTGGTGCTCGCGGCATCCGTCGCCCTCATCGCCGTCGCCGGTGCGGCCTTCGCGATCGGGCGGCTCTCGACGCTCGGCGAGGAGACCCCGTCGACCACGAGCGCCGAGGCGGGCTTCGCCCGCGACATGCAGGTGCACCACCAGCAGGGCGTCGAGCTCGCGATGATCGTGCGCGACGCCACCGACGACCCCGACGTGCGACTGCTCGGCTACGACATCGCGACCGCGCAGGCGCAGCAGTCCGGGCAGATGTACGGATGGCTCGCCGAGTGGGGCCTGCCGCAGGCGGGCTCCGAGCCGTCGATGACGTGGATGACCCGGCCCGTCGCCGACGGGAGCTCGCACGACGGGCACGACTCCGCCGACGGGTCGGGCGAGGCCGCGCACCTGCCGGGCGAGCCCATGCCCGGGCTGGCGACGCCCGAGCAGGTCGCCGAGCTCCGCGAACTCGACGGCGTCGAGGCCGAGCGGAGGTTCCTCGAGCTCATGATCGCCCACCACGAGGGCGCGGTCGTGATGGCGGAGGCCGTGCTGGAGCGCTCGACCTACCCCGTCGTCGTGTCGTTGGCCGAGTCGATCATCCTGAGCCAGCAGGCCGAGATCGCCCTGATGGAGGACATGCTCGCCGAGCGCTCCTGAGGCGGCTCCGCCGCCGGATCAGGCGGTGGGCACCTCGGGCCGCTCGGCCTGCTCACGGTAGAGCGAGGCGTAGACGCCGCCCTGCGCGATGAGCTCGGCGTGCGTCCCGCGCTCGGCGATGCGGCCGGCGACGACCACGAAGATCACGTCGGCCGACACGACCGTCGAGAGCCGGTGCGCGATCGCGATCGTCGTGCGGCCGCGCGAGGCGTCGTCGAGCGCGGCCTGCACCACGCGCTCGCTGATCGTGTCGAGCGCGCTCGTGGCCTCGTCGAGCACGAGCACGGCCGGGTCCTTCAGCAGCACGCGGGCGATCGCGATGCGCTGCTTCTCGCCGCCGGAGAGGCGGTAGCCGCGCTCCCCCACGACGGTGTCGTAGCCCTCGGGGAACGACGCGATCGTCTCGTGGATGTTCGCCGCGCGCGCCGCGGCCTCCAGTTCCTCGTCGCTCGCCTCGGGCTTCGCGTACCGCAGGTTCTCGGCGATCGACGCGTGGAACAGGTAGGTCTCCTGGCTCACGATGCCGATGTTCGACACGAGCGACTCGTGCTCGAGGTCGCGCACGTCGACGCCCGCGAAGCGCACGGCACCGCCGGTCGCCTCGTAGAGCCGCGGCACGAGGTACGACACGGTCGTCTTGCCCGCGCCGCTCGGCCCGACGAACGCCGCGTACTGGCCCGGCTCGATCGTGAACGACACGTCGTCGAGGGTCGGCCGGCCGTCGTGGTCGGCGTCGGGGTACCGGAACGCGACGCGGTCGAACTCGACGCGGCCGAGGATCGGCCGGCCCGCGGCATCCGTCGCCGTCGCCTCGGGCACCGGCCGCGCGCCGGGCGCATCGGTGATGGCCGGCCGCAGGTCGAGGTACTCGAAGATGCGCGCGAAGAGCGCGCCCGAGGTCTGCAGGTCGAGCGCGACGCGCATCAGCGCCATCAGGGGGAACAGAAGGCGCGCCTGCACCGTCGTGAACGCCACGATCGTGCCCGGCGAGATGTCGGTCGTGCCGCCCGCGATGAGCCAGCCCGAGGCGAGGTACACGATCGCGGGGATCGCCGACATGAAGATGCCGACCATGGCGAAGAACCACTGGCCCGTCATCTGCTGCCGCACCTGCAGGGCGATCTGGTTCTCGTTCTCGTCGCTGTAGCGCGCGATCTCGCTGCGCTGCCGCGTGAAGCTCTTCGAGAGCAGGATGCCCGACACCGACAGCGTCTCCTGCGTGATCGCCGTCATCTCCGAGAGCGACTCCTGCGTCTTCGCCGCGATGCGTGCGCGCACCTGCCCGACGCGGCGCTGTGCGATCACCATGACCGGCAGCAGGAACAACGCGATGAGCGTGAGCTGCCAGTTGAGCAGCAGCATGGCCACGAACGCGGCGAGCACGGTGACGGTGTTGCCGAGGACGCTCGAGACCGTGTTCGTGAGGACGGATGCGACCCCGCCGACGTCGTTCTGCAGCCGCGACTGGATGACGCCCGTCTTGGTGCGCGTGAAGAAGCTGAGCTCCATGCGCTGCAGGTGCGTGAACATCCGCACCCGGAGCGCGCCCATCACCCGGTTGCCGACGGTCGCGGTGAGCCAGGTCTGCCACACGCCGAGGAGCGACGACACGATGAACACGGCGAGCATCGCGACGACGATCGTGGTGAGGACCGGCAGGTTCGGCCCCATCACCTGCCCGTCGGCGCCGACCGGGAACAGCCCCTCGTCGAAGGCCCGCTCGGTGAGCAGCGGCGGGATGACGCTCAGCGCGGCGCCCACGAGCACCAGCACGATCGTGGCCGTGAGTGCGCCCTTGTGCGGGGCGAACAGCTCGGCGATGCGCCGCATGAGGTGCGGGATCTTCGGCGCCTCCGCGTTCTCGGCGCGCTGCGCCGATTCGTCGGCCCCGCTGATGCGGGTGCGGGGCTTGCCCATCCGCCCCGACTGCCCGCCCGGGGAGCTCGCGTGCATGCTCATGCATCGAGCCTAGGCTGGCCCGCCGACGGGTCGGCCGCCCGCCGCGGCGAGCAGGCGCGCGTTCGCCGACGGCGTGACGACGGCGCTGACGGACGATGCGGCGGGAGCCGG
>NZ_SDPL01000520.1 GCF_004135055.1 Agromyces binzhouensis
GGGAGGTGCGCATCGCGACGCGCGCCCGGGAGTCGGCCGCCGCCGAGGCGGCGAGGTCGGCACGCGCTCGCGATGAGGCGCAGGCCGCGCTCGACGACCTCGACGGATGACCGATTCCGCAGGCGCGGCGGCGGGCCCGGACGAGTATCTTGTTGGTCGGTTCCCCCCCCAGACCCGGAGACGGGAGCGGAACATGGCTGAGAAGAACTGGGAGTGCCGCATCGGCATCCACAAGTGGGTGCTGCAGCACGAGCCCGAGAGCGGTACGGCCTACTACGCATGCGCCCGATGCGGGACGGAGCGCTCGCCCGACGGGTCGAGGGTGCCGCCGATCGTCGGCGGGTGACGTCCGCTGCCGCTCGGGTGCGGCGGGTCCCGTGTGGATAACCGAGCGGTCGATCGGCCCGGCTTGTCCATGATGGGAGCCATGTCCGACCCCGTGCGCACCATCGCCGAGCGCGTGCGCGGTCGGGTGCTCCGCGAGGGCGTCGACCTCGCCCGCGACGAGGTGATGGCCGCCCGCTTCGCCGCCGAGGAGGTGCGTCGGTACTCCGAGCGCGCGCTCGCCGGCGCGCACGCGCCGCTCGCCGACGAGCAGGGCGCGGCGCGCGAGGTCGTCGCATCCATCACCGGGTACGGCCCGCTGCAGCCGTTCTTCGACGACCCGGCCGTCGAGGAGATCTGGATCAACTCGCCGACCCGAGTGTTCGTTGCGCGCGCCGGCGTGGCCGAGCTCACCACGGTCGTCCTGTCCGATCGCGAGGTGCGCGACCTGGTCGAGCGGATGCTCCAGCACTCGGGCCGCAGGGTCGACCTCTCGTCGCCGTTCGTCGACGCGTCCCTGCCCGACGGATCTCGGCTGCACGTCGCGATCCCCGATGTCACGCGAGCCCACTGGGCGGTGAACATCCGGAAGTTCCAGCAGCGCATCCGCTCGCTGCAGCGGCTCGTCGAGCTCGGATCGATCACCCGACCCGCGGCCGAGTTCCTCCGGATGAGCGTGCTCGCGGGCGCCAACGTCCTCGTGTCGGGCGCGACGCACACGGGGAAGACGACCATGCTGAACGCGCTGCTCGCGGCGACGCGTATCGGCGAGCGGGTCGTCACCGTCGAGGAGACGTTCGAGCTCGACCTCGACGTGCGCGACCTCGTCGCCATGCAGTGCCGCCAGCCCAACCTGGAGGGCAGCGGCGAGATCACGCTCCGTCGACTCGTGAAGGAGGCGCTGCGGATGCGTCCCGACCGGCTCGTGGTCGGCGAGGTACGGGAGGCGGAGAGCCTCGACCTGCTCATCGCCCTGAACTCCGGCGTGCCCGGCATGTGCACGATCCACGCGAACTCCGCGCCGGACGCGCTCGCGAAGCTCTGCACGCTGCCGCTCCTGGCCGGCCGGAACATCGACTCCGCCTTCGTGGTGCCGACCGTCGCATCCTGCATCGACCTCGTCGTCCACCTCGGCATCGACCGCGGCGGACGGCGCCGCGTCGTCGAGATCGCCGCGACGACCGGCGCGACCGACGGAGCACGAGTCGAGGTCGAGGCGATCTTCCGCCTCGACCGGTCGGCCGACGAGCTCGCCTGCACGGGAGCGCACCCGGCTCGGCTGGAGAAGTTCGCAGCGGCGGGGCTCGATCCGGCGATCGTCCTGGGTACGGCCGCGTGAGCCTCATCCTCGGTGCGACGCTCGGCGCCGGCATCTTCCTCGTGCTGTCGCCGTGGCTCTGGCCTGCGCGACGGGCGCTCGGCACGCCGGTCGATGTCGGCGCGGGGCGCGGCGCGCTCGCCGCCGTCCGCGACGAGCTGG
>NZ_SDPL01000521.1 GCF_004135055.1 Agromyces binzhouensis
GGCCGCCGATGAGCGCATCCACGGCGAAGTCGTGCGCGGCCTCGCCGCGCGCGGCCGCCGTCGCCTCGCGGGCACGTTCCGCGCCGCCGTGTTCGGGGCGAACGACGGCCTCGTGTCGAACCTCGCACTCGTGCTCGGCATCGGCGCCACCGGCGTCCCCGCGCCGGTCGTGCTCTTCACGGGCATCGCCGGGCTCCTCGCGGGAGCCCTGTCCATGGGCGCGGGGGAGTACGTCTCGGTCCGCTCGCAGCGCGAACTGCTCGAGGCATCCGCCCCCGACCCGGGTGCGCGCGACGCACTCGGCGACCTCGACCTCGATGCGAACGAGCTGGCGCTCGTGTACCGCGCACGCGGAATGGCGCCCGACGAGGCGGTCGACCAGGCCGCGCTCGTGCTCGCGCGCGTGCAGGCGGCCGAGCGTCAGCCGGCGCCGACCGACGCGATCGGCACGCTCGAGCACGACGACGAGGCGGTCGGCACCGGCATGAGCGCGGCGATCTCGAGCTTCCTGTTCTTCGCCTCGGGCGCGCTGATCCCGGTGCTGCCGTGGCTATTCGGGATGTCGGGCCTCGCCGCCACCGTCACCGCGACCGTGCTCGTGAGCCTCGCGCTGCTGCTGACCGGCGCGACCGTCGGCCTGCTCTCGGGGGCGCCGCCGCTGAAGCGCGCGCTCCGTCAGCTCGCGATCGGCCTCGGGGCGGCTGCGGTCACGTACCTGCTCGGCCTCGCATTCGGGACCACGATCGGCTGACCGCGGCGGGTCGGTCGGCGGGTCAGTCGGCCGGGGCCGTGACGAAGTCGATGAGCTCCTCGACCCGCCCCAGCAGCGCCGGCTCGAGGTCGCCGTAGCCGCGCACCCGCCCGAGGATGCGCTGCCACGCACGCGCGATGTCGGCCTGCTCCTCATGCGGCCAGCCGAACGCCGCACACACCCCGTGCTTCCACGACGTACCCCGCGGGACGACCGGCCAGGACTCCCGGCCGACGCGCGCCGGCCTGACGGCCTGCCAGATGTCGACGAACGGGTGGCCGACGACGAGCACGTGACCGCGGTGGCGGCCGCGCATGACGGCATCCGCGATCCGCTGCTCCTTCGACCCGGCGACGAGGTGGTCGACGAGCACGCCGACACGGCGACCGGGTCCCGGCTCGAATTCGTCGAGCACGTCGTCCAGCACGTCGACGCCCTCGAGGTACTCGACGACGACGCCCTCGACCCGCAGGTCGGCACCCCAGATCTTCTCCACGAGCTCGGCGTCGTGCCGGCCCTCGACGAAGATGCGGCTCGGCAGGGCGACCTTCGCCGGGCGCCCCGGCTCGACCGCGAACGAGCCCGACGCCGTGCGGATGCGGCCCTGCGGCGCGTGGGCCTTCGGTGCGACGAGTCGCACCGGCTCGCCGTCGACCAGGAAGCCGTGCCCCAGCGGGAACATGCGCGTGCGACCGTGGCGGTCCTCCAGCGTCACCGTCTGCTTCTCGACGGAGACCACGGCCCCGCAGTAGCCGTCCGCGGCGAGCTCGACGACCAGGTCGCGGGTCGCCGGGACCTCCGGGATCGTGCGCCGCCCGGCGGCGCGCCAGTCGCCGGCGAGGACGTCCTGGCCGTAGCGGTCTGGTCCGAGGCGGTCGTTCGAGGCTGGGGGCACCGGATGAGGCTAGCGAATCGATCGCGACGCCCGGCGTCGACACGACGGGGACGGACCTCAGGCGCGGGCCGGCGTCCGGCGCACGAGCCCAGCGGTCCAGGCCGCGCCCGCGAAGGCGATGGCCGCGGCGAGCGCGAACGCCCACGGGATGCCGAAC
>NZ_SDPL01000522.1 GCF_004135055.1 Agromyces binzhouensis
CGACGCGGCCGATCGCCGGCCCCCACTCGGGCTCGAGCAGGTGCCGCCTCGCGAGCTGCTCGATGACCCCGGCCACGTCGTCGTCGCCGAGCAGCCCCAGCACGCCGCGTCCGGCGACGGATGCCTCCGCGGTCACGCGCTCGGCGTTCGCGGGATCGCGCAGCCACTCGCCGAGTCGCCGGGCGACGCCCATCGAGGCCAGCTTGCCGCGCACGACGGCGTCGGAGAGGAACTCGTCCTCGACGAAGGCGCCCAGGGTCGCGCCGATCTCGTCCTTGCGGCGCGGGATGATCGCCGTGTGCGGGATGGGCAGCCCGAGCGGGTGCCGGAACAGCGCGGTGACCGCGAACCAGTCGGCGATCGCGCCCACCATCGCACCCTCGGCGGCGGCGCGGACGAACCCCATCCACGGCACGGTCTCCTGCAGGGGGAACGCGACGGCGAACACGGCGGCGGCGACGAGCAGCAGCCCGAGGGCGATCCGCTTCATGCGCCGCAGCGCGATGCGCCGCTCCTCGTCGGTCGGAACCGTGCGGCGCGCGGCCGCGGCATCCGTCGTCGTCATGCGCCCACCCCCTCGAAGCGATTCTGCCCCGTCGGGATGCGCTGGCTCCCCGAAACACGACGACCCCGCGCCGTAGGCTTGCGGCATGACGGATGCCGCGCAGCCACGCCCCGACGAGACGTACTCGTACCTGGGGCCGGCGGGCACGTTCACCGAGGCCGCGCTGAAGCAGGTTCCCGAGGCCGAGGGCAAGCACTGGCGCAGCGTCAACAACGTGGGCGAGGCGCTCGCCGACGTCGTCGAGGGCCGCTCCACGGCGGCGATGATCGCGATCGAGAACTCGGTCGACGGCGGCGTGTCCGCCACGCAGGACGCGCTCGCGACGGTCGCCGGCCTCCGCATCGTGGGCGAGTACCTCGTGCCCGTGAACTTCGTGCTCGTCGCGCGCCCCGGCACCCGGCTCGACGAGGTCCGCGTCGTGAACGCCCACCCCGTGGCCTACGCGCAGTCGCGCGGATGGCTCGAGCGCGAGCTCCCCGACCACGCCCACCTGCCGTCGACGAGCAACGTGCAGGCCGCGGCATCCCTCTTCGACGACGGCCTCGCCGACGCCGCGGTGGCGCCGCCGGGCATCGTCGACCACCTCGACGTCGAGGTGCTCGCCGAGGCGATCGGCGACAACCCGAACGCGATGACCCGGTTCGTGCTCGTGAGCCGGTCGCGGGCGGTGCCGCCGCGCACGGGTGCCGACAAGACGAGCGTCATCGTCGAGCTGCCCGACGACGAGCCGGGCTCGCTGCTGGCGATGCTCGAGCAGTTCTCGACCCGCGGCGTGAACATGTCGCTGCTGCAGTCGCGCCCGATCGGCGACGAGATGGGCCGCTACCGGTTCGTGATCGACCTCGACGGACACGTCGAGGACGAGCGCGTCTTCGACTCGCTGCTCGGCCTCCGGCGCTTCAGCCCGAAGGTGATCTTCCTCGGCTCCTACCCGCGCGCCGACCGCCGCGAGGTCGAGTACCACTCGAAGTACGACGACGAGATCTTCATCGAGGCGCGCGACTGGCTGCGCGGCATCCTGAGCGGGGAACCCGAGGAGGACTGAGCGCGATGGGTGGGCCGGCGACGGAGCCGGAGTTCGATCCGCGATTCGATCCGCGCTACCAGCGGGGCTGGTCAGGGCGGTCGGAGGACGACTCGGCCCCGGGCGAGCCCGGCCCGCGCGTCGAGGCGACGTCGGCCCCGCCGGCGACCGCCCCGGACGGGTCGCCGGAGGGGTCCCGCCCGGAT
>NZ_SDPL01000523.1 GCF_004135055.1 Agromyces binzhouensis
GCCGTCGCCGTCGCCGCCGGCGACCTGTCGCGCGGTGTCGGCCGGATCGTGCTCTGCGCGGCTGAGCAGCACGAACGGGGCGGCGAGCAGCTGCACCGCACCGCTGCAGAGCAGCGAGAAGCCGTACCCGCCGAGGTCGGCGGCGCGACCGAGCGCGGGCTGGATCACCGCGCCGCCCGCGCTGCCGAGGAGCGAGTCGAAGGAGAGCACGGTGGCGCGCTGCTTCGACGGGATCATGTCGTTGAGGTAGGCCCGGTGCACCGGATCGTCGATCGACGATGCGATGCCCCAGAGCGCGATGAGCCCGACCGCGAGCCAGAAGTTCGCGACGAGCCCGAGCGCGAGGAGGACCAGCGTGCTGAGGACGGTGGCGAGGAGGATCACCGACGTCCGCTTGCGGAAGCGCCGGCGGACGATCGGTGCGAGCAGCCCGCCGACGATCCCCGCCCCGGAGAGCAGGGCTGCGGCCAGGCCCGCGATCGAGTACGCGCCCTCGTCGCCCCACAGTTCGAGCAGGTACGGCTGCAGCGCGTAGAACGCGTAGAAGCCGACGCCGGTCGTGAAGGGCGTCGTGAACATGAGCCACCGCACCGGCCTGCGGCCCAAGCCGTACTTGACCGAGGCGCGGAAGACCTCGCCGGTCGCCTTGATCGGTCCGACCCCGCGTTCCGGCGTGAATCCGAGGTCGCGCATGAGCATCGCGGCGACCGCGAACATCACGATGAGGATGCCGGCGCGGATGAGGAAGGGCACGCCGAGGTTCGTCAACTGGGCGATCACGCCACCGAGGACGGAGCCGCCGAGCATCGCGACGTTGCCGACGACCACGGCACGGCCGAACACCGCCTCGAGGCTGCCGCGGTAGCCGGTCGCCTGCAGCGCGTCGACGAGCCAGGCGTCGACGGCCCCTGAGAAGAACGTGAAGCCGAGACCGAGCAGGATCGAGACGATCGCCCAGGCCCAGAACGGGGACTGCCACACCCAGAGCATCCAGTACATGACGGTCGTGACCGCGAGGGTCACGGTGCCGAGCAGGTACGACGCGCGTCGGCCGACCGTGTCGGCGACCACGCCGGTCGGGATCTCGAAGACGAACATGCCGACGCTGAAGAACGCGTTCGCGGCGAACGCCTCGAGGTTGGTCAGTCCGGCGTCGAGCAGGAACAGGGTGTTGATGCCCCAGATGAACGACGCGGCGAGGGTGTTGCCGAGCGTGAGCGTGTAGTAGGTGCCCTGCACCCGGCGCGCCGCACGGTCGCCGTCATCGCCCGAACCGGCGGCGGCCTCGGCCGAACGCGTCGGGCTCCCCACGCGCTCCATCATGCCCGCAGGACCCCCGGCGCGCCAGCATTCGGCGTGCACCCGGCGGGCACCCCCCGTTCGTGGTTCTTTTGCCGTGGAACGTGAAAAGCCGCGCGCCAAGCGAATTCTTTTGCTTGACCGCGAAGAGACAAATGCCGTAGTGTCCGAAAAAGTTCGTGGACGCCAACTCACGAGCAACGGTGCGAAGAGTGGCTACGGTCGACCTCCGCATCCGGCGCGGTCCCGCCGCGTTGACGGGCGTTCCAGCCCGATCTCAGGAAACGGTTCAGTGCAAGGGAGCATCATGGATGAACTGACGGAACAGGCAGAGCACGACGCGCGCCTCCTCGGGACCAGGCTCGGTCTCACGCGCCGGCAGCTGCTCGCCGCCACGACGGGCATGGCCGCCGCTGCTGCGGTCGGCCTGGCCGGCGGTCACACGCACGCCCACGCCAA
>NZ_SDPL01000524.1 GCF_004135055.1 Agromyces binzhouensis
CCGGGCCGGCCGCGGCATCCGCTCGCTCGTGCCTCGGCCCGTGCTCCGCGTCGGATCGCGGGGCCGGCCCCCTGCGCGGGGCAGCCAGGATCTCGAGCGAGGTCGGCTCGTCCTCCGGGACCGGCAGGTCGGTCCACGTCACGAGGTCGACCTTGTTCCCGCCGGCGTCCGCGCACGTCCAGAACTGCGGCGCCTCGCGATCGGACGCCACGCGCCCGCCCGCGTCGAGCGCTGCTGCGAGTCGCGCCGACGCCAGCTCGCGCGGCACGGCGAGGTCGAGGTGCATCGCGTGCCGCAGCGGCTTCTCGGGGTCGAGCGGCTGGAACCACACCGACGGCGCGCGTCCGCGCGGATCGACGAGGTCATCGCCGATGTGGTCGGCGTATCCGAGGGCCGCGCGCCAGAAGGGCAGCACCTCGTCGACGGAAACGTTCGTCGCGATCGCGACCTGCACGTCCTGGGTGCGTGCGGGCTGCGGGACGAGCCCCGCCTCACGGGCAGCGGCCGAGACGGCTCGTGCCCGACCTGCCGCGCCGTCGTCGAGGTCGATGAGGTCGCCGCCGAGCCGCACGATCACCCCGTCGGGTCGCACGTCGATCAGCGGCGGATGCTCCGCCGTCTCCTCGAGCGCGGCGACGGCGGTCGCGAACGCCGTCCCCGCCCGTACCGACGCGCACGCGTATCGCGCGATCGGCCCGCAGTAGGCCACGCGCCAGTCGTCGACCCCGTCCGCGGCGAGGAACGCGAGCCGCTGATCTTCGCCCATGGCGCCTCCGTCCCGGGGCGACCGCCCGACGCGGCCGACGCGCCCGAAGATAGCGGACCGCAACCTGCTGCGGAACCCACGGCCGCCCTGACGCGGTCGTGAGGACTAGTCTGCCGCGCCCGCGCGCTTCTCGACCTCGCGGGCGTAGTCGGGCACCGAGTTCGTCCACTGGCGGGGCGGGCGCTCGTAGCCGGCCGACGGCGGGCGGTCGGGGATCTCGATCGGCTCCTGGGGGACGGGCTCCCACGGCACCTTCGAGAGGATGTGGGCCATCACGTTGATCCGCGAGCGGCGCTTGTCGTCGCTCTCGATCTCGTACCAGGGTGCCTCGGCGATGTCGGTGTGGAGGAACATCGTGTCCTTGGCGCGGGAGTAGTCCTCCCACTTGGTGATCGAGCTCAGGTCGGTCGGGCTCAGCTTCCAGCGCCGCATGGGGTCGTTCAGGCGGGAGCGGAAGCGCTCCTCCTGCACGACGTCCGAGACGCTGAACCAGTACTTCAGCAGGATGATGCCGTCTTCCACGAGCATCCGCTCGAAGATCGGAGCCTGGTGCAGGAATCGCTGGTACTCCGCGTTGGTGCAGTACCCCATGACGCGTTCGACGCCGGCGCGGTTGTACCAGGACCGGTCCATGAGCACGATCTCGCCCGCGGCCGGCAGGTGCGGCACGTACCGCTGGAAGTACCACCGGGTCTTGTCGCGCTCGCTCGGCGCCGGCAGCGCGACGATGCGCGTCACGCGCGGGTTCATGTACTCCGACACGCGCTTGATCGCGGAGCCCTTGCCCGCGGCATCCCGCCCCTCGAAGATCACAACGACGCGGGCGCCCGACTGCTGGACCCACTTCTGCATCTCGACGAGCCGCGCCTGCAGCGTCTTGAGCTCCTGCTCGTACAGCGGCTTCGGCATCCTCTTGCCCATTCGCGCACCCCTGCACCGAAGCCTAGAGCGGATGCCGCGCCACGGCGCCGCACGGCGGCGCGGCGCGGGCGTGCCGCGCGCACCCGC
>NZ_SDPL01000525.1 GCF_004135055.1 Agromyces binzhouensis
CAGGCTGTGCGCGACGAGCAGCGGCGGGGTCGGGCTCGCCGCGACCGCGCGGTCGATCGCGGCGACCCAGTCGGCGACCTCGGGCTCGTCCCACGACGCCGGGGCGATCCGGAGCACGCCGGGCAGGGCCGCCTCCCAGCGCGACTGCCAGTGCAGCGGACCGGAGCCACCGATGCCGGGGACGATGACGAGGGGGTGGGTCACGGCGACAGCATGGCATCCCGGGCCGCGCCGGGCCGACGCATTCCGTCATCGATCGGGCGGTGACAGGCTGGGAGCATGGCGGAACCCGAGATCCTCCGCACCGACGTGCTCGTCGTGGGCGCGGGGCCGAGCGGGCTCATGGCCGCGGTGGTCCTCGCGCGTCGCGGCGTCGACGCGATCGTCGTGGACGGCAAGGACGGCCCCACCCACGAGTCGCGCGCACTGCTCGTGCAGGCGCGCTCGATGGAGCTGTACGACCAGCTCGGGCTCGCCGACCGCGTCCTCGCCGGCCGCGCCGAGGCACGCGGTGCGGTGCTCGGGTTCCGGCACCGCGAGCTCGGGCGGATCCCGCTGCGACGGTTCGGCGAGGGACTCACGCCCTTCCCCGACCTCACGGTCTTCGAGCAGAGCCGCAACGAGCGCCTGCTCGTCGATGCGCTCGCCGAGTCCGGGCGCGAGGTGCGCTGGCGTCACCGACTCGTCGCGCTGCGGTCGCAGACGTCGCTGGTCTCGGCCACCCTGGACGGCCCCGACGGCCGCGTCGTCGTCGAGGCGCGGCACGTCATCGGCGCCGACGGCGCGCACTCGGCCGTCCGCGAGCTGCACGGCATCCCCTTCGAGGGCGTGACGAACCAGCACACGTTCTTCGTGGCGGACGCGATCGGCGTCAGCGGCCTCGTCGAGGGCTGGGTGAACGTCCGCTTCGCGCCCGACGACCTGCTGCTGTCGTTCCCGATGGGTGGGGAGGGGCACCACCGCATCCTGGGCGTGGTGCGCGACACCGAGCTCGAGGGAGCGGACGAGCTGTCCGAGAAGCTGCTCCGTTCGCGCTTGGCACGAGGGTTCACGGTGGGCTACCGCTCGTCGACCTGGTTCGCGACCTACCGACTCCACCACCGCGTGGCGGCCCGGTTCCGCGACGGGCGGTGCTTCCTCATCGGCGACGCCGCGCACATCCACTCTCCCGTCGGCGGCCAGGGCATGAACACGGGCCTCCAGGACGCGCACAACCTCGCGAACGCGCTCGGCGACGTGCTCGTCGGCGGGATGCCGCCCGCGCGCCTCGACCGGTACGAGACGGAGCGACGGCCGGTCGCGCTGAAGCTCGTCGCCACGACGGACCGACTGTTCGCGAACGTGACGTCGGAGTCGCGCCTCGCGCACGCCGTCCGCGGACGCATGGTCCCGACGGTCGGACGCCTGCTCGCGCCGGTGCTCCCGCGGATCCTCGGTGGAGACCGCGTGTTCGGCCTCATCTCGCAGATCCGCATCAGGTACCGGATGTCCGAGCGGACGCCCTCGCGCTCCCAGGTGCGCGACGACGTCGTGGGCAAGCGGCTGCCGTACACCGGAGGCGACCCATCGAACTTCGATGCGCTGCGCTCGTTCCGGTGGCAGGTGCACGGGTACGGCGCGCCGGCCGAGCTCGTGCGCGGCGTCGCCGCATCGCTCGGCCTCGAGCACCACGTCTTCCCGCCCGCGGCGGGGCGGCTCCGCTCGGACCGGCTCTACCTCGTGCGCCCGGACGGGTTCGTGGCGGCCGAGGCGAGCGTCACCGCCGGG
>NZ_SDPL01000526.1 GCF_004135055.1 Agromyces binzhouensis
GACGCCGCCCACGCGGCGCAGTGCGGCCGACGTGGGCGGGCGGCCGGATCAGGCCAGCGCGAAGCGCAGCTCCGCCATCGCGGGCCCGCTCCACACCGCGTGCTCGAGGTCGTCGCCGCGCACCGTGACGACCTTGCCGCCGCGCGCGATGACGAGCATCGCGATCTGGGGCAGGAGGTCACCGGCGCGCCGCCCGTCGGAGAGCGCATCGCCGTTGCCGTGGTCGGTCGCGAACTCGATCGCACCCGACTCGTGGTCGAGGGTGCCGTTGACCGAGGTCGTGAAGTCGAACCACAGCCGCTCGACGGCGCCGTCGGCGGCGAGCCGCCCGATGGCCGCGAGGTCGCGCTCGACGCGCCCGGCGCTGCCGTCGGCGAGACCGGTGAGGGCATTCCTCGCCTCGTTCACGTTGAGCTGCGCGAGCTGCTGGCGCAGTTCCCCGTCGATCTCGGCGGCGCCGAGCCGGTCGGGCCCGCCCTGCACGCCGACCACGCGCCGCCCGTTGTGGGCGCGGTCGAGGAACGAGGTGAGCAGCGGCTCGGCGGCGAAGACGAACAACGGCACCTTCGCGTCGGGGTCGTGCTCCTGGAGTTCGCGCCACACCGCGTCGGCGACGCGCTTGGCGTAGAGGTCGTGGATCTCGGGGCGCCGGTCGCCCTCGTTCGTCCCCCGATCGCCGTGGCCGCCGCTGCGACGGCGCAGACCCTCGCCGGCCTCGCGGTTCGCCGCATCGTCGAGGTTGCGGGGCAGTTCGGGGTCGAGCGGCATCTGCTCGGCGCGCGCGGTCGGAAGCGCATGCCACAGCGCCCACTCGTTCGATGACAGGGTGACCGCGAAGGCCTCCTGGTCCTGGCTGGGCGCGCGGAGCAGCTGTCCGAGCACGAAGTGGGAGCCCACGTGGATCGCGTCGTCGAGGCGGTTCGGCAGCACGTAGACGTCGGTGAAGCCCGGCGCGACGAAGATCGCGAGCGAGCGGGAGAGCCCGGCCCAGAGCGAGCGGTCGGCGAGCACGGCGTCGCGCTCGGCCTTGAGCGCGTCGACCTCGGCCGAATCGGCGCCGTCGCTGCGGATCCGGTCGATGGCCTCGTCGAACGCGCTCTTCACGGCGACCTCGGCGCGCTCGCGCTCGCTGACCACGGGCGACGTGGCCGCGTAGATCGTGATCGCGGGATGGTGCTCGCCCGCCAGTGTCGAGAAATCGGTCGTGGTGGGCAGTTCATGGTGAACGGTCATGCGTCCCTCCCCCAGGTCCGGCGACGACGTCGTCGCGTGTCCCCCAGCCTAGGAACCTCGGCGCGGAACCGACAGACCCATTCGTCCCGCCGACCCGGGGCCGGCACGAGTACGGGCCCGGCGCGATCGCCGGGCCCGTACGCTGCGTCGCCGCGTCAGCGGCCGACGGGGTGGTTCGATCGGATGACCCCCGTCGGGTCGACCGCGTGCTTGATCGCGCGCAGTCGCGCGAGCCGGCCCTCGTCGCCGAAGAACCGCGCCCCGGTCGTCCGACGCTCGACGAAGTTCAGGTACTCGACGGGGGCACGCCACGGCTCGATGCGCGAGAGCAGCCGTCCGAGCGAGGCGACGACGGCCTCGATCGTCTCGGGCACGGCGATGCCGACGCCGTAGACGAGGTACTCGGCCTCGAAGCCGCCGACCGCGCCGGGGATCGGCAGCCCGCGATCGGCGGCGACCTCGAGCGCGGCCGACGGCGCGAACGCCCCGCCGAGGTGGCGGATCTCGGCCGACAGCAGCGCGGTGTCGGCGTC
>NZ_SDPL01000527.1 GCF_004135055.1 Agromyces binzhouensis
CCTCGCGGCGATCGCGCGGACGCAGCGGCCCCGTGGCATCCGCCCGCCGCCTGGGCTCGCTCGCAGCGCCCGCCGCCGATGCCGAGGCGCCACCCGACGGCAGGTACGACTCGAAGGAGATGCCTCCGGATACGCCGACGGCCGAGTCGCCGACCCGTCGGTCGGCCGGCTCGGCCGGTGAGGAGGATGAGGAGCGGTCCCGCAGTTCGCGGCGCGTCGGCGTACGCTCGGACCGCAAGCGGTCTCTGGTGCCTGGCGCTGAATGGTCGGGCACGAGGGGGGACTCGGGCACGTGGGGAACTTTCGCTCGTTCGAGAGGGGCTGACGGGGGGGCTCGTCATCTCCGGGCGGGCCGAGATCACGGATTGGTAAAGCGTAACCGGTCGATCCCCGGATCGCCATGTCGGGCGGGATGCGGAGATGGTCGTCCGTATGCCCGGCGCAGGCCACGGGCGGATGCGACGTCGGCACGACCCGGGCGTGTCGCACCGCCCGCGGAGACGTCAGGCCCCGGCTTCCCCGAGCAGCGCCGTCAGGTCGTCGAAGAGCGACGGCGGCGCCGCGACGAGCATCCGATCGCTCTCGGCCGCTCCGCCGAGCCCGCCGACCCGTCCGCCGGCCTCGCGCACGATCAGCGCGCCCGCCGCATGGTCCCACGGGTTCAGGCCCTGCTCGTAGAACGCGTCGAGGCGGCCCGCGGCGACCGCGCCCAGGTCCAGCGCGGCAGACCCGATGCGGCGGATGTCGCGGATGCGCGGCAGCACGTCGACGAGCACCGCGGCCTGGGCGGCCCGCCGGTCGGCCGCGTACCCGAAGCCGGTCGCGACGAGCGCCCCTGACAGGTGCACGTCGTCGTTCACCCGGAGCTCGCGCTCCCCCTGCCCGTCGACGAGCCGGGCGCCACCGCCGACGCTCGCCTCGAACACCTCCCCGGTCACCGGGTTGACGACGATCCCGGCGAGCGCGTGCCAGTGCCCGGGGTCGGGCGGGCCGTCGACCACCGCGATGCTCACCGACCACGCCGGGATGTCGTAGAGCAGGTTGACCGTGCCGTCGATCGGATCGACAACCCAGTTCAGGCCGCTCGAGCCGACGTGCGTGTCGTCCTCCTCGCCGAAGATGCCGTCGTCGGGGCGCGCGTCGAGGATCATCGAGCGGATGCGCTCCTCGGTGTCGCGGTCGACGGCGGTCACGACGTCGGTCGGCGTCGACTTCGTCGCGGCGACGCTGATGCCCTTCCGGCGTTCCTCTAGGGCCGCTTCGGCGGCCGCGAGGGCGATCCGGCGGGCGATGGCGAGCAGGTCGACGGATGCCGCAGCGGCGGCGTTCTCGGTCATGCCCCCACGCTACTGCGGGCCGCGTGCCGGCCGCGTGCCGGCCGGGCGGCGGTGACGCGCGAGGTCGCGGCATCCGGCCCCGGAAACGGAGGAAGCCCCGGAGAACCGGGGCTTCGACGTGGTGGCGAGTGAGGGATTCGAACCCCCGAAGTCGTAGACAGCTGATTTACAGTCAGATCCCTTTGGCCGCTTGGGTAACTCGCCGAACGCCCGACCACGTTGTTCACATGACCGGGGGCCACACAAGGATACCCGCGGTCGGCCGATGCGAGAAATCGAGCCCGGTGCGGCCGCGACGAGCGTCGGAGCCTGCGTCAGAGCCGCTCGATCGGGACGGTGTCGTTCGGCCCGAGCCCGTCGGCGCGCTCGCTCGTCGCCGGTGAGAGCCGGGGCGCCGCGCCGGTCGCCGGCGACCCCTGCGAGCCGCC
>NZ_SDPL01000528.1 GCF_004135055.1 Agromyces binzhouensis
GAGGTGGCCGGATGGCCGCCGGCGGCATCGGGCACTGCCACTCCTCTCGTCGCGCCGTTCGCGCGGGTCGGCGCGCGGCGACCGACGCGGGTCTCGTGGCGCGCGCCGGGGGATTCGGCTCGCCTCCGGCGTGGCATGGTGCCGAGATCGGAGTTCTCTGGGGCGGAGCGCCGATCGGGGTGCGCACCGTGCCGATGTCGCCATCAGCGGTTGGGGCGAGTCTACGACCCCGCCCCGGCACGCACGCAAGACCCCCGTTCGGCGGGTCAGCTCCCGAGCTGCGGTGACGGCGACCCGGTGCGGAGCAGCGCGCCCTCGTGGCGGACGGTCGCGGCGGCGATGGTCATCGCCTCGTCGAGCGCCGCCGCCCAGGCCTCCCGGTCGGCCGGCATGCCGTCTCGGGCGACGTGGTGGACGATCGCCGCGAGCGTCGCATCGCCCGCGCCCATCGTGTCGACGACCCGGCCGGGGAGGTCGACGATGTCGACGTGGACGTCGAGGTCGCCGTGGTGGACGTCGGCCCCCTGCCGACCGGCCGTGGCGAGCACCGCGGGTCGACCGGGTCCACCCGAACGGAGCCGTCGCACGAATGCGTCGAGGGGCTCGCGTGCGAGCAGTTCCGCGTCCTCGTCGCCGGCCTTCACGAGCAGCGAGCGCGACGCGACGCGCTCGAAGGCGGCGAGGAACGCCTCGCGGTCGTGGAGCATGCCCGCGCGCGGGTTGCCGTCGACGATGAGCCGCTGCTCGGGATCGTGCACCGCGTCGAGCAGCGCGTCGACCTGCTCGGCGTCGTCGAACGGATAGCAGCTCACGACCACGAGGTCGGCCTCTCCGAGCGCCTCGCGCGTCGCGGCGTCGAAGGAGAGTCGACGGTGCTGCGCGGCGTCGTTGAACACGTAGCGCGGTTCGCCGCCCTCGCTGCGGTCGGAGACGGCGCGGGACGTGCCGAGCGCCGAGGGGCTCTCGACGAGCCGCACGCCGTAGTCGTCGAGGAAGGCGCGGATGCGCGAGGCGGGTTCGTCGTCGCCGAGCATCGCCACGAGCGTGACCTGCTCGCCGAGCAGCGCGAGCCCGACCGCGACGTTGAGGGCGGCGCCGCCGACGAACTCGCGCGATCCCGAGGGGTCCCGCAGCTCGTCGATCAGGGCGTCGCCCACGACCGTGATCCGTGCGGCGTCCGGCTGCGTCATGCGCTCGACCTCCTCGTCCGGCGCGAGGCCTGCGTCGCCCCGCCGCTCGCGTCCAGCGTGGCACGCGTTCGCGTCCGCGTCCACGCGCCTGGGGTCGGTCGCAACACTGTACGGTGTGTCGAGTCCCCTACGGAAGGCCCCATGAGACCCGGACCACGACGCAGCCTCACGCACGCGGAGATCCTCGAGGCCGCCTTCGAGCTGCTCGAGACGAAGGGGTTCGACGCGGTCTCCGTCCGCGGCGTCGCCGGCGTGCTCGGGCTGACGCCGACGGCGATGTACACGTACTACCCCAACAAGGGCGCGCTGCTCGCCGGCATGGTCGAGCAGCTGCTCGGCCGCCTCGACACCGGCGAAGCGGATGTCCCGGCCGCGCAATCCGCGCGCGCTCGCGTCGTCGCGCTCGCTGAGGCGCTGCGCTCGATCCTCGTCGAACGGCCCGGCGCGGTGGGCCTGCTCCTCGCGACCCCGCTCGACGGGCCCAACGCGAGGCGCCTCGACGAGCGCCTGCTCGCGACGTTCGCCGATGCCGGACTCGACCCCGTCGAGGCGGGCCGCGCGACGCAC
>NZ_SDPL01000529.1 GCF_004135055.1 Agromyces binzhouensis
CGTGCCGTGCGGCGACCTCGAGCGCCGCCGCGACGATGACGTCGGGCTCCTCGAGCCGGCCGGGGCCGCTGTCGGCGCCGGTGAGCTGGCCGACCGCCGGCCCGACGATCGTGACGCCGCGGTCGCGGAGCGTCGCGATGTTGGCCTGCGTCGCGGGATGCCGCCACATCTCGGTGTGCATCGCGGGAGCGACCACCACCGGCGCCTCGCTGGCGAGCACCGTGTTGCCGAGCAGGTCGTCGGCGAGTCCCGTGGCGAGCTTCGCGATGGAGTTCGCCGTCGCGGGCGCGATCACGATCAGGTCGGCCGCCTGGCCGATCGCGACGTGGCGCACCTCGGCCACGCCCTCGAAGAGGTCGACGTGGACCGGGTTGCGCGAGATGGCCTCGAGCGTCGGGCGCCCGACGAACCGCAGCGCCGACTCGGTCGGCACGACGTGCACGTCGTGGCCCGCGAGGACCAGCGAACGCACCACCGACACGGCCTTGTACGCCGCGATGCCGCCGGTGATGCCGACGACGATGTTCAGCGGCATCCGGGCCTGCCGGCTACTCGCCGATCGGGCGGAGGCGCAGCTTGTCCTCGTTGACCTCGTGGAGTGCGACCGACAGGGGCTTGTCGTCGATCGACGAGTCGACCAGCGGGCCGACGTTGTCGAACAGGCTGCCCTCGTGCAGGTCGGCGTAGTAGTCGTTGATCTGGCGCGCCCGCTTGGAGGCGAAGATGACCAGCTGGTACTTCGAGTCGACCTTCGACAGCAGGTCGTCGATCGGCGGGTCGATGATGCCGGACAGCTTCTCAGCCATGGAGGGACTCCTTCAGGTGGGGCGCACGCCTGGTGCGCGGAAGATCGTGGCGCGAGGCAGGCTAACGCCGGCCCCGGCGAGGCCTCATCAAGTCTACGACCTTTTGCGCGGCCTCGCGGACCTCGTGGTTGACGACCTGGTGGTCGAAATCCTCCACGGCCGCGAGTTCGACCTTGGCGGTCTCGAGACGGCGCTGCTGCTCGGCGGGGCTCTCGGTGCCGCGCCCGACGAGCCGCCGCACCAGTTCATCCCACGTCGGCGGGAGCAGGAACACGAGCGTCGCCTCGGGCATCGCCCGGCGGACGGAGCGCGCGCCCTGGATGTCGATCTCGAGCAGGACGCTGCTGCCCGCGGCGATCGCCTCCTCGACGGGGCCGCGCGGAGTGCCGTACCGGTACGCGTTGTGCACGGTCGCCCATTCGAGCAGCTCGCCGGCGGCGATCATCCGATCGAACTCGTCGTCGGAGACGAAGAAGTAGTGCTCGCCCTCGACCTCGCCCGGCCGCGGTGCGCGCGTCGTGGCCGACACGGACAGCTTCACCTCGGGGTGGTGCTCGCGGATGTAGCCCGCGACGGTGCCCTTGCCGACCGCGGTCGGACCCGCGAGCACGACGAGCCGGTCGCCGGTGCCGCCGTGGTCGGCGATCCAACCGGCGGTGAACTCGCGCAACCGCCGTCGCTGCAGGCGGCCGAGGCCGCCGAGCCGCTTGGAGTTCGCGATCTGCAGCTCCTCCATGATCCGCGTGCACTTGGTCTGCCCGATGGCCGGGATCGACGTGAGGAACTCCGAGACGCGAAGCCGCCCCTCGACGCCCTCCGGGTCGTCGTAGGCGACCCTCAGCACGTCGAGCGGGCTGCGTGCGCCGGCGGCGACGTCGTGCTTGACCGCGGCGCGGGCGCGTCGGGCGGCGACCGCGGCACGCGATGCGGCGACCCGGTCGACCTCGGGCG